>DATNQR010000024.1:0-4676 GCA_036703905.1 Thermosynechococcaceae cyanobacterium | reverse complement strand
GAAGACAACTGCCAGAGCTGGGTTTCGTAGTAGCGATCGCCTGTGCCCAACAGCACAAACTGCGCGTCGCTGTAGGACATGAAGCGATCGAGCATCTGGATCACCAGATCCAATCCTTTCTGCTCCACCAAACGCGACACCATGCCAATTAGGAATGCGCCTGAATTGACTTCCAGCCCAACTTCTTCCTGAAGGGCAATTTTGTTAGCAACGCGCCGCTCAAGAGTATTCACCGTAAAGGTTTGTTCTAAGCTTTTGTCCACGCCGGGATCGAATACTTCGGTGTCAATGCCGTTGAGAATTCCCGACAGCTTGCCACTAATGAAGGACAGCAAGCCTTCCAAAGACTCACCGTAGGCAGGAGTTTTGATCTGCTCGGCATAGGTGGGAGAAACGGTGTTGACGCGATCGGCAAACTGCACTGCTGCTGCCATCGTGTTGTGCCCCTGCATATACCACGGGCACCAAGTCATTTGCTCCAGTTTCCAGCGCCACGGGCCTTGGTAGGCCAAGTTGTGGATGGTGAACAACGTAGCGATGTCGGGATCGGAGTGCATCCAGACAGGGATCATGCCCGTGTGCCAGTCGTGGCAATGAATGATGTCGGGTTTCCAGTAATTCCAGGCAAATTCCGCGGCTCCGTTGGCGAACAGCGTGAACCGCCAATCTTCATCGTCGCCAGAATAGATGCGGCGGGGCGTAAAGGCAGGATGCCCAAACAGGTAGAGGGGAACTTCCGTGCCGGGCAGCAGCGTTTCGTAGACCTCAAACGCCTGGAACATGGCGCTGCCTGACCAGACCGGCTCCTTCGGAACCTTGACTTTATCCGGCAGAAACCCGTAGTAGGGCATGAAGATTCGGACATCGTGCCCCAACGATCGCAGCACTTTCGGCAACGCCCCCACCACATCTCCCATGCCGCCCACTTTGGCGATCGGAGCCGCTTCGGCCGCAACAAACAGAATTCGCATCTTAGGCTTCGTCCCCTTCAATGAATTACTTGCTGATGCAAGCTTGGTGTGATCATACCTAGATAGCGTACTGACTGCGTAGCGAGTTGCGGATCTAAGGCAACCTCCAAGCAAGTCACTGAGATAAACGAGTGGAATATAGGAGGACGAAATAGGCGCGATCGTACCTTCAAGCGCGATAGAGCAAAAACCTTGAGCAAAACCATGATCCCTAGACCTGTTTGCTTGTGACCCGCTCCACTCGAAACTGCTCAAGCTGAGTTGAGGAGCGTAGATTCACGGATTCCGACTGATTTTGCTCAGAAAATCTGAGTACTCTATCGGATGGCTTTTAGCCTGCTGCCTACCAGAATGAGAGCAGGTCTGAGGAATGCCCTTCAGAAAAGCGAAACAGCTAGGGGGCAACTAGGTTTGTTTTACTTTTTCGGGAAGAAGAGCGTTCTCACAGATCGAATGCCTGATCCGGGGGCTTATAGGATCAGGCATTTTCCTTTGTCATTTCTTTGTACTGAGAACTTCAGGCTGCTATCTGGCTTCCGTGGGCAGGGTGGGGCTGGGGGATTGAAACGCTGATCCAGGAAAAGTCTTCTGGATGACGGGCGCTGGGGAAGTCTTCAGCAGACCCGATTGAACAAGCTTGGTGTAGGTCTCTGTTTCGATCGTCAGCAATTTTTCCTGGTGCTGGTGCAGGCTAAAGGTTTGCAGGACAGGATGCTGGTTTCGCAGGTAGGCAAGGTCCTGCTCCAACTGCTGAAGCTGCTGCTGGGTAAAGTCGATCTGGGACTGATACAGGGTTGGATCGATCGCGACTTGATCTCGATTCTGCACCAGATGAGCAGAGACTTGGTGCAGCGCCTCTCGCCGAGCTAGCAACTCTAAGTACCGTTGGTGCAAAGTTTGGTCTTCTAGCAGATCAAGCTTTTGCATCAGCAGCTTTGTGGTGAGGCCCTGCACCAGAAGGGTGAACCAAACCACGCCGAAGGAGTTGGCAGTAATTTCGTCTCGCCCTGCCACAGCGACGGGGATGCTCAGGGCAAGGGCGATCGCCACCGAGCCGCGCAGGCCTGCCCACCACAGAACGGTTTGGTTCTGCCAGGAAATTGCAGTTTGGGCAAACGGGTTGCTCAGGGCGCTGAAGCCGTAGATTGTTAGGGCGCGGGAGCCGACGATCGCCACGATCGCCACTGCCGTTGTTTCGATGTTGTGGATCAGCTTGGGCAGATGAATCTGGTCTCCCAGGAGGAGAAACAGAATGGAATTGACAAAGAAGGTGGCAAACTCCCAGAACTCCATCATGCTCGATCGCTTCTGGGGCACAGCTCCGTTGGTGCTCAGGTTGCCGATCACTAGCCCTGCCGTGACCACGCCAATCACGCCTGAACCGCCCATTTCTTCCACCAGGAGGTACGTGCCGTAGGCAGTCACCAGGGTTAGGGATTGCTCGACCCAATCTAGTTCGTAGCGCTGGGTCACAAAGGTAAAGCAAATACCAATCAAGCCACCCACACCCAGCCCAATCCCGGTCACAACAAAGAAGCGAACGATCGTTGTGGAAAGCTGGAAGGGCTGGTGATTCACCGCAAGATCCACCAGCACCCCAAACGCCACCACCGCCGCCCCATCGTTCAGCAGCGCTTCTCCTTCCAGTAGAGTTGTCAAGCGCTCTCCAGCTCCGGCTTCGCGAAACAACCCCACGACAGCGGCTGAATCTGTGGCTGACAGGCAACCCCCCACCAGCAGCGCCGTCATCCAGGGCACAGCCAGAAAGCCGTGCAGGGCACAGCCCACACTGGCGATCGACACCACCACGCCACCCACAGCATAGAGACTGCTGGGCAGAAACTCCCGCCGCAGCGCTGCCCAACGCATATTCCACGCCGCCTCAAACAGCAACGGGGGTAAAAAAATCATTAGAATCATTCCCGGAGACAGCGGCAGCAACCGCACATCCACCAGCGCCAAACCCAACCCCACCAGCAACAGCAGCAGCGTGTAGGGAACCTGACGCAGGGCAACAAAAATTTTAGGCAAACTCGCTGCCCCCAGCGCCACCAGCAGGATGATGAGGAACTGCTTTAGATCCTTCTCGATCGCAACATCCGTCGCACTCGTCAAAAAACTCATACCCATCCCTTTGCTTTGGCACTCCTATCGTGGTGGATGCCGAAGTGAAGAAACGTAGTTCTCACTACACAAAGGACTGAGGGGCCAACAGCAGGTTTGGCAGCAGATCAGGAAAGCGAACTAGGTTGGTTGCTGCGCTCGCACCTTTAGATCCTCTCCTTAATTATCTGAGACACGATCGCGCTACATTCCTCAAACGCTTGAGCTATGGTGGTAAGAATCCTGAGTGCTTGGATGAGATGGTATGAAAAGGCTGTTGCTGCTGGGCTTATTCTGCGTTGGTCTGTGGTGGGCACTTGCAAGCTTCACCGGACTGGCAACCCAGGGAACCTACAACGAGATTGTGTTGGATTTTCGGGAAGATTTGGGGGCGGCTCAGATCGAGCAGCAGATTCAGTCAATTAGCCAGCAATACAACGTCAAGCCCCGGTTCAACAGCGAGTTTTCTTTAGCTGACCATGTATTTATTGTTCCTGGCGACAGCAAACTTCTAGAGGCTTTGCGGAAGTCTGAGGTTCGCAAATACACCGAATTTATTGAACCCGACTATCTCTACAGCGCTTTTGGTGCGCCCAACGATCCAGATTACGGCAGGCAGTGGAACCTCCGCAGCATTAATGTGGAGTCTGCTTGGGATGAAAGTAAGGGCAACGGCGTAACGGTGGCGGTGATCGATACTGGAATTTCCCGCGTCCCTGACTTGGAGAAAACTAAGTTTGTTCAGGGCTACGATTTCGTCAGCGACAAGGTAGATGCGAGAGACGACAACGGACACGGAACCCACGTTGCAGGTACAGTGGCTCAGTCCACTAACAATGAGCTTGGAGTCGCGGGTATTGCTTACGAAGCTAGCTTGATGCCGCTCAAAGTGCTGAGTGGCGGCGGAGGCGGAACCGTGGCGGACATCGCTGAGGCGATCCGGTTTGCAGCCGACAACAAAGCCCAGGTGATCAATATGAGTTTGGGCGGCGGCGGCGAGAGCCAACTGATGCAAGAGGCGATCGACTACGCCTACAGCAAAGGCGTGTTGGTGATTGCGGCAGCCGGCAACTCCGGGCAGAACGCTGCGGCCTATCCCGCTCGATACCGCCATGTGGTGGGTGTCTCGGCTCTCAACTCCGCCGGAACCAAGGCGAAGTATTCTAACTTTGGGGCTGGCGTGGATCTGTCGGCTCCGGGTGGCGAAAAGAACGGCGACGATTCCGCAGGTGGAATTTTGCAGAACACGATCGATCCTCAGACCGGAAACTCGGTGTTTGAATCGTTTCAGGGAACCAGCATGGCGGCTCCCCACGTTGCTGGGGTGGCAGCGCTGATCCGGGCGGCAGGGGTAGAAGAACCCGATCGCATCGAAGATGTGCTGAAGCAATCGGCTCTGGTGGTGAAGGACGACACGCTAAACCACTACGGCGCAGGCAAACTGGACGCGGCGGCGGCAGTTAGACTGGCAACCCGTGGTCAAATTACTTTCCGCGACTTCTTCCGATGGCTGCGGGATAGCGGCTACCTCAACCCTCGCTTCTGGATCGATGGCGGTGTGGTGGCGCTGCTGCCCAAAGTGGCGATGGTGCTAGGTTCCTA
>DATNQR010000023.1:0-6618 GCA_036703905.1 Thermosynechococcaceae cyanobacterium | reverse complement strand
AGGCGAGATTTGAGCGCGATCGCGTCAGTCGTTGGCATGGGATCAGTATTGGACAGCACCGGAATCTGGGCGGTGTGGAAGTCGATCGCCTCTAACTCCTGATTGAATTCGGCGGCAGCCTCAGCCATCAACGGGGAGTGAAACGCACCACTGACGTTGAGCTTGACGGCTTTCTTTGCTTTGACGTTGCCCAGCACAGCTTCAACTGCCTCCGGGCTACCAGAGATTACTACCTGTCCAGTGTTGTTGTCGTTAGCCAGCACCACATCCGGCGTTTGTTGAAGGGCGGCTTCCAGTTGATCGCGATCGCACCCCAGTACAGCCGCCATCATGCCGTCGGAAGCTCCATCCATCAACTCCGATCGTCGCTTGATCAACCGCAGTCCGGCCTCAAATCCAAATACGCCTGCCGTATAGAGCGCCGCATACTCGCCCAAACTGTGACCTGCCACGAAATCAGGCTGCTGTCCGCGTGCCTTGAGTAAGTCCGCCAAGACACTCTCCACCACGTACAGGCAAGGCTGAGTGTAGAGAGTGCGGGAGAGCTTGTCTTCCTGCTGGCATATCTCCGCCACCGACCAACCTAAAACCTCGTCCGCCTGGGCAAATTTTGCCTTTGCTTCCGGCAGTGCCAATAAATCTGTGCCCATCTCGATCGTCTGAGAACCCTGCCCAGGAAACACCCATGCTGTCTTCATTGTGCTGTCTTCATTGTTAGTTAAGCTAAGTGAAAAATTGCTGGAGGCTGGGGATGGAAGACTCTCATCCACAGCCTCCAGCAGGAAAAGGGAGCTAGAACTCTGATTTCGGTGGGGACTAGGTGAAGGCGATTCTAGTCAATTCATCCCTCATTTCAGCAACGCCGTAAAAAGCTGCTGAGCTAAAAGTTGAGAAATCGTTTTTAATCCCTGAGTCATCGTAAGCGAATCGCGTTCAAGGGTCAAAATGAAGGTTCAAGGGTCAAAATGAAGGAAGAGCCTTAATTTTTTCCCGCTTTGACCCAATCCCGTCCCCCCAATGCCGCTGCGCTTTCCCATGGGGCAGCAAAGCTAAACGTCGCCGATGCCGATGTTTACCTCAGCCGCGCCCGCACCAGCCTGCGCCAAACCCTCAACCGCTACAGCGCCTTTCTCCGTAGCCTCAACCGCTCTCCTATAAAGACCTTTGACCCAGAACCCCTGCGGCAAGACATGGAGCGCCTGAGTGTGACTTTGAACAAGCTCGATCGCCAGTTGGCGCGAGTCGCTGTTTTTGGTCTGGTGAGTCGGGGTAAATCTGCGGTGCTGAATGCGCTGCTGGGTCAGAAACTTCTGCCCACGGGCCCGTTGAACGGGGTGACGCAAGCACCGCGATCGATCTTATGGACGCTGGACGCTCAGGCATTTCCCCAGAACCCTCTCTCAGTGGAACTGATCGACACGCCCGGACTGGACGAGATCGATGGTCAGACGCGGGCGGAAATGGCCCAGAACATCTCGCGGCAGGCGGATCTGATCCTGTTTGTGGTGTCTGGTGACATTACCCGCACCGAATACGAAGCCCTGTGCGACCTGCGGCGGGCCCAAAAGCCATTACTGCTGGTGTTCAACAAAATTGACCTCTACCCTGACCAAACCCGTCAGGCGATCTACACCAACCTGCAACAACTGGCGGTGAAGGCGGGAACGGGCGCAGCGCTGCAACTGCTGTCAGCCAACGAAATTGTCCTAGTGGCGGCGGAACCTGTGCCGCTGCAAGTGCGGGTGGAATTGCCAAATGGTCACGTCAGCTATGAGTGGGAAACCCCTACGCCTCAAGTGGATAGCCTGAAGCAAAAGATTCGAGACATTCTGCACCAGGAAGGTCGATCGCTTCTAGCCCTGAATGCCCTGGCCCAAGCGCGGGATGCGGAAGCCGCCCTAGCTAACAAAATCCTGGAACTGCGCCACGCTGAGGCGGAAGATCTGATCTGGAAGTTCGTCCGATACAAAGCGATCGCTGTGGCCCTCAACCCGATCGCTGTTCTCGATTTAGTCGGGGGCTTCGTTTCTGATCTGGCCATGATTCGGGCGCTGTCAGAACTCTACGGCTTGCCCGTCACTCGCCACGAAGCCGGAAAGCTCTGGAAGACAATTCTACTCAGTTCTGGAAGTCTGCTGGTGACGGAACTGGGGAGCGGGCTGGTGTTTGGACTGGGCAAGAGCGGAGCCGCGATCGCCTCTGGACTAGATAGCTCTACCAGTTTCTCGACGATCGCGGGGGTGGCGGCAGTGCAGTTAGGCATTGCGGGCTACGGAACCTACGCCGTCGGGCGCGCTATTCAGGTTTACCTGGAGCAAGGCTGTAGCTGGGGAGCGCAAGGAGCCAGCGCCGTGATTCAAGAGATCCTCTCTCAAGTGCCACCGAGCACGATTCTCTACCGCCTGCGTCAGGAATTGGGTGGTTGACTGGTGGCCAGCCGCCCAAGACTGCTAGCGCATCATCGTCCTTGAACAAGTTGACAGACGAGTGCCTGACCCTATCGGTACTACGGTAGCGCCTGGTCCTATCGGGTCTAGATGAGAAGTGAACTACGTGCCCCAGAAGCTTGCAGGCTTTGTTCAAGCGGTAATCGGTTGCACATTCAACTCTGCACGCCACACGGCAACAGGTTTTTCCCAGGCTTCTTCCCACCTCTGAGCAATCAACGGTTTGGCAATTCTTCCCATCTGCCAACCCTGGGCGATCGCCGCCAGCAAGGGGGAAAGTTGGCTTGGCTGAAACAGCGTCACACTAATCAGCGCATTGGCAATCAGCAAACTGGCTAGGGGAAGCTGAAATTGCGCCAGGTAAAAGGCTTGCAAACCAATTTCACCGATTTCGCTGACATCAAATCCAGTAATAATGTGCCAGATATCGTGCGTCTGCTGCCAGCGATTTTCCACATAGCGCGTATCCGAATCAACGGCGATCGCTGACTCAAAGGGCTGAAATCCCGCTTGCTTCATATGGTGGGCATAGACATAGCCTAAGGAGCCTTCGGGATACTGCAATAGGGCTACCAGATCGTGCGGCGGAGCCATGTAGCGTTCTGCCACGATCGCAGCGACTTCTGGTGTTGTCATGGCTGCAACCGCCAGTCGAAAAGCAGGACAATCAACTAGGCTATTGCTCAACTCCCAAACAGGCTCTAGACTTCCGCTCTCATCGAACAAGAGGATGATGAACGCTTTTAGTCCTCTCAGGGTTTGTACCGCAGATTGCAGCCTTGTTCCGGTGGCTTTGTTTGAGGGCGATGGGTTTGGACGATCGGCGGATAGCATGGAACCTCCCGTCAATAAAATTCAAGTAGAATACGAACATTGCTCATATCTTTAGAATACGAACAATGTTCATGTTATGTCAAGGGACTGAGTAGGAAAGTGTCAGACGATCGCCCAAAAGCCTCAACAATGCGACGGCAACCCAAGCAGGTACGCAGCCAGGAGCGAGTGCATCACATTCTGGATATCGCCGAGCAGCTTTTTATCGAATTGGGGTATGAACAAACCACAACCCGCGCGATCGCCACTCGTGCAGAAGTTCCGGTAGGGTCGCTCTACCAGTTCTTTCCCGACAAAGCGGCGATCGTGCGGGCGCTAGCGAATCGCTACTTTGAGCAGGAGTATCGAATGTTTGTGCAACTTCATGCAGAACTAGCAGACATAGAAATTGCCAGCTACATCGATCGCATGATCGATGCGTTTAACCAGTTCGCTGAGCAGCATCCCGGATACTGTGCAGTGTTGGGGCCGTTGATTGACCTGATGACAGTCGCCGATGCCAATCTGATGAATGAGTATGACCAGTTGATGCTGGCAGGACTGGCAGATTTTCTGGCCCAACGGAATCCTGAACTTGATGCCGCCCGCTGCCGCCTGATTGCAACCACCGTCTTCAAAACTGCTAGTGAGTTGCTGTGGCTGGCATTTACCCATACTGAACCCGATCAACAACAACTGGTGGCAGAAACTAAGACCTTGATCACGGCGTATCTGCAAACCTACAGGATTTGATCCACTTGGCTCAGTTCTCTGGGATAGGCGGAACGGAAGCGGCTGAAAGCCTTTCTGCAAGTTTTGCTGGGCTAGGCGCTGAGGTTGTCGATCGCCGCCGCCTTGAGTGCTATTTTTTATGGGACACTCCACCGGTAGCTGATTGCAGAACCATCTGATCGTTTTCACGCGCTATCCTGAACCCGGAAAAGCCAAAACTCGTCTGATTCCAGCCCTGGGAGCAACCGGGGCAGCAGAACTGCATCGCCAGATGGCAGAACATACCCTGGCCCGGGTGCGATCGCTCCAGACCTCAGCCTCTGTATCAACCTCTGTAGAAATCCGGTTTTCAGGCGGAAGTGTAGAGCAGATGCAGAGCTGGCTGGGCCCAGATCTACAGGTTCAGCGCCAAGGTGAAGGTGATTTGGGCGATCGCCTCTCCCAAGCGTTTCAGACCGCTTTTGCAGAGGGAAAAGAAGCCGCGATCGTCCTGGGAACCGATTGTCCAGAACTGGACGCAGCTTTGCTGGAGCAGGCATTTCAGGAACTCCAGCTTCACGATTTAGTCCTCGGCCCCGCCAGCGATGGCGGATACTATCTGCTCGGACTGCGGCAACCCGTCCCCGAACTGTTTGCCAATATTCCCTGGAGTACTTCAACCGTGCTGTCCCAGACTTTGGCGATCGCAGAGCAACTGGGCTTGTCGATCGCTCTGCTGCCCACTCTGTCGGATGTGGACTATCCCGAAGACTTGGAAGTTTGGTATCGCGTCGCTTGCCTTCCCAAAATCTCGGTGATTATTCCCGTCCTGAACGAAGTCGATCGACTAGCTAGCACTCTGGCAACGGTACAGACAGCCGCCAACGTCGAAATTCTGGTGGTGGATGGCGGCAGCCAGGATGGCACGATCACCCTGGCAGAGTCTTTAGGAGTCCGAGTTGTGCCAGCGTTGCCCAGTCGAGCCGCCCAGATGAACCTGGGGGCCAACCTTGCCCGTGGCGAGGTTCTGCTGTTCCTCCACGGCGACACACAGTTGCCCGCCGAGTTCGATCGTCTGATCCAGCAAACCCTCGCCCAACCTGAAACGATCGCTGGGGCATTCGAGCTAGAAATCGCGGGGTTAGGCTGGAGCTTGCGCTGGGTAGAGTGGGGAGTAAAGTGGCGATCGCGCTTACTGCAACTGCCCTACGGCGATCAGGCACTCTTCCTCAAAACGACGACTTTCCGCGCGATCGGCGGTTTCGCAGATCTGCCCATCATGGAAGACTTCGAGATTGTGCAGCGCTTGAGAAGGCTGGGCAAAGTGGCGATCGTCCCAGCTTCGGTTCTCACTTCTGGGCGGCGCTGGCACACGATCGGCGTTCTGAAAACAACGCTAATCAACCAGTTCGTGATCCTGTCCTACTACTTGGGTGTATCGCCTAAGCGACTTGCTGCTTGGTACCGCAGCCGATCGTCTCGTTCTGGCTAAACATTTTGTCCCTGAGCCTTTGCGTTGGCTGAGCCTTCGTACTAACTGAACCTTTGCACTGCTGAAGTGGTCTAAGGGGTGTACGACAAAACAATGCAAGTCGTGCTTCACTTAACCTCAACAATATTTGACAATGAACTGGAAACTTGCCCTGCTCTTACCCGGCGCGATCGTCCTTGCTGTTGCGGCGGCTCCCATCCTGCCTGGAATAACTGCGCCCACGGGAACTGCGATCGCTCAATCCCAACCCCGTGCTGACAAGCTTAATTTGACCGCAGACCAGAAGGCGAAACTCAAGCAAGTTCGTGAAGCAACCCAAAGCAAAATTCAAGCAGTCCTTACTCCAGAGCAGCGCCAACAGCTTGAAACGCTGAAGCAGCAGCGCCAGTCCCAAAGGCAGCAGGGGCAAAAACAACCCCGCGCAGCCCGTCAGAACGGTGGGATGGCTGCGCTCAACCTGACGAACGACCAGAAAGCCCAGATTCGCCAGATTCGTGAGAGCGCCAAGCAGGAGATGGAGTTCGTTTTTACCCCTGAACAGCGCCAGCAGCTTGAGACTTTGAAGCAGCAGCGTCAGTCCCAGAGACCGCAGAGACGGGCCAACCCCAATGCTCAACCGGGGGTGTAGCTAGAGAATATAGCTGAAGCCATCTTGGGACAAGATGGCTTCAGCTATATTCTACGGAGGGTTTGGTTTTGCTAGAGTGCCCTATTCCCAGGCTTTTTAGGAATAGCTAAAGGGACTAAGGCAGAGCGATTGGCTCAAAATTAGTCCAAACTAGAGTGCTTTGCTACGCTTTCCGCTTTCAAGTATGTAAATGATTCTGCACAACTGCTTCTGCACAACTGTTTAGGACTACCAAACTTTGGATCTAGATGTGTTTGTTCTGGCTAGCGCGACGGGGAGCCGCAGGGCGGGCTGATTCGGTTCTGGGGGTTGATCGTCCGGTCTTGGGTCGGCCGCCAGCTTGGGCTGGGCGACCTGTTTGCTGGCCGCGTCGGGGCGCCTGCCCCTGCCGGCCGTTGGGAATGGGTTCAGCCTTGATGTGAGGGTTCGGCTCAAAACCTGGCACAATTTCCCTAGGTAGCTGCTGCTTAATCAGCTTCTCGATGTCTGCCAGCAGCTTGTGCTCATCCACACACACCAGCGAAGAA
>DATNQR010000022.1:0-5981 GCA_036703905.1 Thermosynechococcaceae cyanobacterium | reverse complement strand
CCCACCCTGCCGGATGCCGTGTACGACCAGTTGTACCGGGAACTGCAAGACCTGGAAACCCGCTATCCAGAGCTAATCACCCCCGACAGTCCCACCCAGCGAGTCGGCGCGAACCCGGCCAATCGCTTCACTTCGGTTAAGCACAACGTTCCGCTTTACAGCCTGGAGAACGCTTTTGGCAATGCTGACTTGACCAAGTGGCAAGAGCGCTGGCAAAGATCTGCGCCAGAAGTGACTGAATTCGACTACATCTGTGAGCTAAAAATTGACGGCAACGCCTTGGCATTGACCTACGAAAACGGGCTGCTGGTGCGGGGAGCCACACGGGGCGATGGCATCACTGGAGAAGAAATTACGCAGAACATCCGCACGATTCGATCGATTCCCCTGCGGCTGAATCTGAAGAATCCACCGCCGATCGTCGAAGTTCGAGGCGAAGCCTTCCTACCCCTTTCCTCCTTTGAGCAGATCAATCAGGAGCGCGAACAGGCTGGCGAACCTCTGTTTGCCAACCCCCGCAATGCTGCTGCCGGAACTCTGCGCCAACTCGATTCTAAAGTCGTTGCCCGCCGCAAGCTTGATTTCTTCGCTTACACTTTACAGTCTGTTGCTGCATCTCCCTTGCCCACCTCCAGTCAATCTCAATCCCTCGATCTGCTGCAACAGGCGGGCTTTCGGGTGAATCCAGAGCGGCAGGTGTGCCCCAGCCTGGAGGCGGTGCAGGAGTATTGCGATCGCTGGGCGACTGAACGAACGCGCCTGCCCTACATGACCGATGGCGTAGTGGTGAAAATCAATTCCCTGACGCTCCAAGAGCGCTTGGGCTTCACGCAGAAATTTCCCCGATGGGCGATCGCTCTTAAGTATCCCGCCGAAGAAGCACCAACGATCGTCGAGAGCATTAGCATCAATGTCGGGCGGACGGGCGCACTTACACCCCTGGCGGAACTGAAGCCCGTGCTGCTGGCGGGAACCACAGTGTCGCGGGCTACGTTGCACAACCGCGATCGCGTAGCCGAGCTAGATATTCGGGTAGGCGACACGGCAATTGTTCGCAAGGCAGGCGAGATTATCCCGGAAGTAGTACGGGTACTGCCCGAACTGCGCCCCCACGGAACTCAACCGTTCCAAATGCCGACCCATTGCCCTGTGTGCAGTCAGCCCGTGGTGAAGCCGGAAGACGAGGCGGTTACACGCTGCATCAACACCTCCTGTCCCGCCATCCTCAAGGCAGCGCTGGTTCACTGGGCAGGCCGGGATGCACTGGACATCAACGGCCTGGGCGAAAAACTAGTTGAGCAGTTAGTAGATGCCGAGCAGGTGCGATCGGTGGCTGACCTCTACGACCTCACAACCGAGCAACTGTTGACCTTAGAGCGCATGGGCCCTAAGCTAGCTGAAAAATTGGTCAGCGCGATCGCTGCCTCCAAAACCAAACCCTGGGCCAAAGTCCTCTACGGGCTGGGCATTCGTCATGTCGGCAGCGTCAATGCCCAAACCCTGACGCAGCAGTTTTCCAGTGCTGAGGCGCTGGCAGCAGCAGAGGCAAAGGAGATCGCCTCGGTCTACGGCATTGGCGAAGAAATCGCTCAAGCTGTAGTTCAGTGGTTCCAGAATTCCGCTAACCAGCGCCTGATCCAGCGCCTGCAAGCTGCTGGACTGCAGTTGGTAGGAGAAACGGCGATCGTGGCCGGCTCCAACCCCCAACCCTTTGCCGGAAAAACCTTCGTTGTTACTGGAACTCTGCCAACCCTGAAGCGGGAGGAGGCGAAGGAATTGATCCAGCAAGCAGGGGGTAAGGTGACTGATTCCGTGAGCAAAAAGACCGACTATCTGGTAGTGGGAGAAGAGGCAGGCTCGAAACTGGAAAAGGCTCAAACGCTGGGCATTCGGCAGCTTTCGGAAGCAGATCTGCTGGAACTGTTGGGTTGAGTTTGACCGATCTATTCGATCTATTTCTTCTGGAGCCTTCAATGTACTCTGGCACGGGAAGGTTAAAATTTGGTTTTAAGCACGATCGTCCTGCCTGGCGAGTATCGTGAGAGACTATTGAGACAGTCTTTGCTTCAGTCCTGCGACGGGTTTGCTCCAGCCATGCACAACTTTTTGCCGATCGCTTACCTTCAGAATCAGTTTATTCCCTTTGCGGAAGCGAAAATATCGATCGCCACCCATGCTCTGCACTACGGGACTGGCGCGTTTGGTGGAATGCGAGGCATTCCTGACCCACAAAACCCTAATCAGGTTTTGCTATTTCGCCTCGATCGCCACTGCCAGCGCCTCAGCAGCAGCGCCAAGTTTTTGAACTACTCTATTTCAGCGGAAAAGATTCAAACCACGATCGTTGAGCTGATCCAGCGTAACCAGCCCAAAACTCCGTTCTACCTGCGCCCTTTTGTCTACACCTCCGACTTGGGCATCTCGCCGCGCCTGCACAACATCGAACACGATTTTTTGATCTACGCGATCGAGCTAGGAGATTACCTTTCTCCAGAGGGAGTAACCTGTCGGATTAGCTCCTGGTGTCGGCAGGAAGACCGCAGCTTGCCCCTCCGAGGCAAAATCAGCGCTGCCTACATTACTTCCTCTTTAGCCAAAACCGAGGCCTATGAATCTGGGTTTGATGAAGCGATCTTGATGAACACTCAGGGCAAAGTCAGTGAAGCATCGGGGATGAACATTTTTATAGTGCGGAACGGTCAATTGGTCACTCCAGGCTACGAGCAGGACATTCTGGAAGGGATCACGAGAGACAGTGTGCTGACAGTGGCGCGGGATTTGGGAATTCCTGTGGTAGAGCGCCCAGTGGACAAGTCTGAATTGTTCATCGCTGAAGAAGTTTTTCTGAGTGGCACCGCCGCCAAAGTCACGCCCGTGCGTCGGATTGAAACCTTTGAGTTGCCAACGGATCGCCCAATTACCGAGAAGCTACGCTACAAGCTGACCGAGATCACCGAAAACCGAGATCGCCAGTATCAAGATTGGATCTTTCCAGTGGCGATCGGTTAGGTCGAGCGGCTAGGCGAGAGTTTAGCGCAAGTAGACTCTATGTCTGTAATTCTTGCCCTCTCCTGGGAGAGGGCAAGAATGTCGCTTGCTTTTCACGGGGAGGTGATTCAGGAATTCATCCCACCCCTGAGCAAGACCCTACTGCCAAACAAACACTTTCGCTTCGTAGGGGCCAAGATCGGTCATCAGTTTGTGGTCACCTGCTTCGGTGTCGTAGTCGGCTGTCCATTCGTGCCAGGTTCCGTTCTCTGGAAAACCATCGATCGTGTAGCCGCCCAGGAAGTTTTCGGAGAAGTTAGCTACAACAACCACACGAGAGCCACTGTCGTTCCAGCGCGTGTAGGCTAGCACCTTCGCCTCAGCATTTTCGTGGATGAACGTCACATTTTCGGTGTAGAGTGCGTGGTTTTGCTTCCGCAGATTAATCAAGCCTTTGTAGTACTCTCGCAAGCCTTTGTTTTCGTCACTAGATAGCAAAGTCCAGTCAATTTTTGACTGATCTTGAGTCTTGTGCTTGAACTCCCCAAACTCTTCGCCCATCCAGATCAACGGCACGCCCATTGCTGTCATCAGAATGGCGGCTCCCAGCTTGAGGCGACGGAAAGCTTCTGCGCCGAGGATGCCCCGATCGCCCAGTTCGGCAAAAACTCGATTGTGGTCGTGGTTGCTCAGGTAGTTGACCACGTTGGTTGCACCCATAAAGCCCTGCCGCTTCGCATCGATCGCGTCCTTTAGCCGCTCCAAATCAAAGGTGTCGCCCGTGATGTGTTCCAGCAGGCAGTGATAGAAGCTATCGTGCCAGCAGCCGTCCATTGGTCCGTCAACATTAGTGATGCTAGGGCTTTCGGGGATGTGTTCAGCGATGTTATAGAACGGCTTCATGCTGGCAGCTTGCTTAGCCTCATTCACAATCCAGTGCATGAAGTCATAGTTAGCAATCTGTCGGGCTGCGTCGTAGCGGATACCGTCGAGGTGGTATTCCTGAACCCAGTAGCGCACTGTGTCCCCGACGAAGCGCCGTGCTGGGTAGGTATCTAGGTTTTCGTCGTAATGCTCGTAGTTGAATTCTGGGCCCCAGTTGTTATCGGGGTCGCGGGGTTCGTGGTGATACCAATAGTCATGATCGATCTGGGTCAGAGGTGCGGAAGCCTCAGAGTGGTTGTAGATCCCGTCCATAATTACCCGAATGCCGCGCCCGTGGCACTCATCAATCAGTTGCTTCAGTCCTTCGGTGGTGCCGTAGCTCGACTCTGGCGCAAAGAAATGACGGGGGTTATAGCCCCAGCTATAGTCACCGGGATATTCCTTCACGGGCATAAGCTCGATCGCGTTGATTCCCAATTCGCTTAGATAATCCAGTTTTTCGATTACGTGCTTATACTTGCCCCGCGCCTTGGGGTCGTCCTCACCGCCGGAGAAGTCCGCTACGTGCAGCTCGTAAATCACCAATTCGTGGTCGGCGGGTAAGGGAGTTTCATCGTGCTGCCAAACGTAGGTATCAACAATGCGCTTGCCGTCTTTGACCCGGACGATCGCGTTCTCAGAAGAACTTTGGCCATCCACGTCCGTAGCGTAGGGATCGGTCACTTCTACCCACTGATCAGGCTCAAAGAACCAGCTTTTAGACTGCACTTTGAATTTGTAGTCATAAGCGCCATCCTCTAGGTCAACCGAGACACGAAAATAGCCATCTTTGCCTTTCTCCATTGGAACTTCCTGCCAATCAGAGAATGACCCCATTAAAGACACTGCTTTGTTGTAGGGAGCAAATAGATTGAACTCAATAGGATTTGCCATAGACTCCTGAAATCCAGTGTTTACCTGGACACAAAATTAGATGGCAGCATTCTCGGATGTTTTATCCTTAAAGATCTTCCCGCTATCGGTAGAACGTTTATTAATTTCAAGTTGAAGTTCTCTAACTTGCGGTAGAGTAGCAGCCAGGTTTATGAATCTTTAGGAGAACGTTGATTTGAATCAGTCCGAAAGAATTCGGGTGATTGTGCTGGGGCTAGTGTTTCAAGACGATCGACTTTTGGTTTCCGAAGCCGATGATCTAGTGAAGCAGGACAAGTTCTACCGTGCTTTAGGCGGCGGCGTTGAGTTTGGCGAAACTTGTTTGGCGGCACTGCGGCGGGAGTTTCAGGAAGAAATTCAGACCGATCTGCTCAATGTTCACTATCTCGGCTGCATAGAGAACCTGTTCATCTACAACGGGCAACCTGGCCACGAGATTGTGCAACTGTATCGTTGTGATTTGGCGTATGTTGAGCTATATCAGCGCGATCGTCTCACTGTCACTGAAAGTTCGGGTCAAGCGACAGCCTACTGGGTCAAGGTTTCCCAGTTCAAATCAGGCGAGTTGCGCTTAGTCCCCGAAGGGTGTCTGGAGTATCTGTGAAACAGGTCTGGACAGCTAACTTTGGCGCAGTTTTTCCAGCACGCTCCGATCTTCCAGGGTGGAGGTGTCTCCAGAAACCTCTGCGCCACAGGCTAGATCCCGCAGAATGCGCCGCATGATTTTGCCCGATCGAGTTTTAGGCAGAGCATCGGCAAAGCGAATTTCTCCTGGTCGGGCGATCGCGCCAATCTCGTTGACGACGTGCTGTTTCAGTTCTTTCAACAAAGCATCGCTGGGACTGTGGGTTCCTTCCAAAGTCACAAAGGCTACAATCTCTTCGCCCTTCACCTCGTCCGGTTTTCCTACTACGGCGGCCTCAGCCACAGCCGGATGGGACACCAGTGCCGACTCAACTTCCATTGTGCCCAGGCGATGACCCGCGACGTTGATCACGTCATCCACCCGACCCATAACCCAAAAATAACCGTCTTCGTCTCGCCGTGCGCCGTCGCCTGCAAAGTAGATATACTGCCCGTCTCTGGGTGGAATGTGTTCCCAGTAGGTGCGACGGAAGCGATCGGGATCGCCATAGACCGTTCGCATCATCCCCGGCCAGGGATGGCGCACCGCC
>DATNQR010000021.1:0-11145 GCA_036703905.1 Thermosynechococcaceae cyanobacterium | reverse complement strand
GGGAGGCCAAATCTCGTGGAACGCCGATCACGGCCAGCGTTTCCTGGATGCACCTGCTGCTGGACAGCCAGGCAATTCGTACCCACAACCCCAGCTTGCGCTTGAACCCACCGCTAGGCAATCAGGTCGATCGTCTGGCCTTAATTCAGGGAGTTCAGGATGGCACGATCGACGCAATCACCATTGACCACACGCCCTATACCTACGAAGAGAAAACCGTTGCCTTTGCGGAAGCTCCCCCTGGCGCGATCGGGCTAGAGCTTGCCTTGCCTCTGCTGTGGCAGGAATTTGTGGAGTCAGGAACCTGGACTGCTCTGCATCTGTGGCGTTGTCTCAGTACGCATCCCGCCCAATGCTTGGGTTGGGAGCCAAACTCGATCGCTCCCGATCAAGCCTCAGAGCTGACTTTATTCGATCCGCAGGCAGTTTGGACAGTTGATCGTGCTTCCCTTCAGTCTCGCTCTCTCAATACGCCCTGGCTAGGAAAGACGATCGTGGGTCAGGTCGTGAAAATTTGGGGCTAGGGCAACCCGAAAGATTGCCCTAGATCGCGTTTAGTACTTGCGCTTGAAGCCTTCCAGCCATTCGCGCAACTGCTCGGCCGCCACATCGCGGCCGCCCAAACCAAATGCCAGCGCGATCGCCACGGCGATCGCGCCCAGCAATAGGCCAAACGCCAAGTTGACGATATTAGGCGCGATGCCTGCCTGTTGCAGCGCCATTGCCGCTACCAGCGCGATGATGGAAATCCGGGCAGTTTGAGCCAGCAACTTGGCCTGAGCCGAGCCAGAACTGGAGATCAGGCTATAGGCCAGGTTAGCCAGGTACAGCCCCACTGCAAAGATCGCCAGACCTACCAGGATTTGACCAGAGATCACCAGCAGCCCAGAGACGATCGCCGTTAGAGCCGGAATGTTCAGCACATTGGTCGCCGCAACCGTTCCAAACAGCACAATACCCACCAGCACAACCAGACCAGCAATCTCTGAAGGACTGCGGGCCGACGGTAGCTTCACCAAGTCAGATTCCTGAACAAAGGTTGGCTCACCAGCAGGAGGATAGGGCGCTGACGGTGCAGGAGGAGTGTAGGGACTGGACTGGATTCCCAGCCACTGAAAGACGTTGTTGAAGCCGATGCCGCTCAAAAAACTGCTGACCAGTTCGGAGACAAATTTGCCCAAAACAAAAGACGCTGCCAGAATCAGCACAGCAGTAAAAATTTGCGGAATGGCGCTCAGAATCTGGCTCAGCATCAGCTTAGCCGGATCGGAGATGCTGGGAACTTGCAGCGCATCCAATGCGGCGGTTGCTGTGGGAATCAGGATCAGCACGTAGACGATCGTGCCTATTAACCACGAGAGGGACTGACTGCCCGCCGTGCGGCTTAAGCCAATCCGTGACCCGACCTGATCAGCCCCGATCGCCGACAGCAGATTGGTTACAATGCCGCGCACCACCTTAGCTACCAACCAACCCACCGCGCCGATCACCACTGCCTTCAAAATTCGGGGCAGTGCCGCCAGAATGTCGTTCAGCAAGTTCTGGACAGGCTGGAGCGGCCCTTGTAGATCCAACACGCCCAGAATGAGTGGCAGGAAGAACAGGAAAACAAACCAGTAAAGGGCACTTCCCAGCGTTTCACTCAACAGAAAAGGTGGATCAGCCGCCCTTCCAGGTGCATCAGTTGCTCTCCCAGCCGGCTCTTGAGCCAAGCGCCGATCGAGATCGAACGAGCGTGCCGTCCGCACCACGACCGTTTTGGCCAAAGTTGCCAGCAGCCAGGCCACACCAATCCAGATCGCCGCCGCACCGAGGCGAGGCAGGAAAGCGAAAATTTGATTGAGGAAGTTATTGAGCGGCAGTGAAACCGTGTTCAGGTTGAGAACATTTAGCGCCGCGACGACTGCCAGAATCAAGATGATCCAGAAGACCACAGCCGACACCCATTTCTCGACATCAAATCCGGGTGCGCCAGGTCGTCCTGTGGCCCAGCCTGCTATTTTGTTGTCGAAATCTGTTTTGTTCAGCAGCCCCCGCACCACCGAGGAAACGACTGCCGCAACCAACCAGCCCACTAGCAGAATCGCCAAGGCTCCCACAAGATTGAGGATAACCGGGCCCAGAGAGAAGCCTAAGCCTTGCAGAAAACCCTGGGCGGCTCCGACCGGATCGTTGGCTGCTTGGGGAGCCGGTTGAGGAGCCTGAGCCAGCACAGAGCTAGGTAGAGTAGACACGCTTGAGTGCCCTAATCCTTGCCAAAGTTCGTTCATAGTTACCGCGTTAACCTCACTTTCTGTCCTTGAAACTTTCTGTCTTTGAGATCGGTTCAAGCGCTTTTTGTAGGCAAAGCCTCAGCGCTGAATGAGAAGCAATGGATATTTTTAGCAGTTCTGTCTACGAGTTCATTTGTCGAGTTAAGACACGTAAAGCCAAAACCGGGTAAGGTTACTTTGCATCCTAAGAGTACTCGCATCTTCCTCAACAGGAAAGATTTCATGAGTACAGTTTTGGAGTTTTTACTGCTTTCCCTTCAATCCGTGTCGAAAGTTACTGTTTTCCCTGCCGCTACTCCCGTCAGGTCTGTTTTTGCTAGTGCTATATGTACTATTTAGTACAAACACGATCGCTGTTTTTGTGCCGCTCTCATATCTTTTGTGCCGTCCTATGTCTAGTGCTCAGGTGTTTGAACAATCGATTCAGATCAACGCCATTGCCACGGTGGTAGAGCGCTGCTTCACCGATCGTGCTTTGATGCACCGTTGGCTCAATCCGGCTCTACGGTGCGAACCAGTAGGAGATTGGTCTACCGATCTGGGCAGCGAGAGTCGGTTTGTGATTCAAGTCCCGTTGCTGTACCCCAGCCTCAAAACACGAGTGGTGGAGCGATCGCCAGGGTTAGTGGTTTGGGGTTTTGAAGGCTTCTTCAAGGGGCGCGATCGCTGGGAGTGCCAGCCAGAAGGTCGGGGAACTCAACTGTTGAATCGCTTCGAGTTCGAGATTCCTAACCCGATCGTTCGATTCGGCTTCGATCGCTTTGCCGCCCAATGGACGCAGGCAGATATGCAAGCTCAACTCAAGCGGCTGAAGCGAGTCGCTGAGGAACTGTGAGTCCAGCCGCTAGTGTGGACTGCATACCCGCGTAAACTGCATACCCGCGTGAACTGTCTAGGTTCTGTTGATCTTTACAGCCGTAATCTCAACAGCCACAGTCTCAAGAGAGGCTAGTGAGATAGCGTAGACAAGATTAGGAATCTACTTCTGGCATCACCAGCCGACCGCCGATGGAGTTGTTTGCGGCAACAGACTTAACGCGATCGGCTCGACCCACCTCAAACTGAGGCGTGGAATTGAAATGGGAAGAGAACTGCGGCAGAACGTCACGGCAGAAGGCTTCGGCCGCTTTGGAGCGGTAGCGGTTGGGGTTCACGATCACCGAGAGCATTCGTTTCACAACCACATCCTCAATCCTGGTGCGGTGCAGACTGCCCATCTGAATTTCTTTCTCGATCGCTGTAGTGGAAACAAAAGCTGCCCCCAGCCCGGACTGGACGGCAGTTTTGATCGCCTCGATCGAATTGAGTTCCATTTCCACCTTCAGTCGCCGCGTCTCAATGCCCGATCGACTCAAAACCTGATCAATCACTTTGCGAATCGTAGATTGAGAATCTAGCGTGATGAATTGGAGTTTGTATAAGTCATCTTTTTGAATCGTGTCGAGCTTGGCCAAAGGATGAAACATAGGCAGAATCAGGGCAAGCTCATCTTCGGCATAGGGAATAATTTCTAAAGAATCTTGAAGCTCTGGAGAAACTTCCCCACCGATGATGGCCAGGTCGATTTGTCCGTTGGCCACGCTCCAGGAAGTGCGACGAGTGGAGTGGACGTGCAACTGCACCGCCACATCAGGATATTTCTGCCGAAATAGCCCAATCATCCGGGGCAGCAAGTAAGTTCCGGTAGTTTGGCTGGCTCCCACAATCAGCGTTCCGCCTTGGAGATTCTGTAAATCCTCGATCGCGCGGCAAGTTTCCTGGCATAGCGTTAAAATTTTCTCACCGTAGCTCAGGAGCAGATGTCCGGCTTCTGTTAGCTGGGCGCGCCGGCCACCTCGATCGAACAGGGGCACATCCAACTGACGCTCCAGGTTTTGCACCTGCAAGCTGACCGCAGGCTGGGAGACATAGAGGCTATCTGCGGCCCGCTTAAAGCTGCCCTCAGCCGCGATCGCCTTGAGAATTCGTAACTGATCCAGGGTAAAAGGAAGGTCAGACATACTGCTAAACCTGCAACGATGGAAGGAGCCGAAGTGAAATCATCGAATGGAAGGGCACGGGTCTGAGGTTGCCGTGAGGTGAATTCAAGAACCCTAAAGATCGTCCCACACAAAGGGTGATGCCTCTAAAACTGCTTCGTGGCATATCTTGTATTGAAACGTATCTGAAAGCACTTATGAAACCGGGGGTTATTCAGGATTTTCTGAATTTACCAGGAATTGCGGGGATCGCCCTAATGGATAGGCGATCGCGGCCTTACTTCTGCGGGATTGATCAAAGCTTAAATTTCCAGCAGAAGGAAGCCCTGGCTCAAGGCATTTTGCAAGTGATAGAGACGATTCCAGCAGGCTTTGAGTCCTTTGAGTTTCAATTTACCCAGCAAAGAGTTCACATTTACAAGCTCGA
This sequence comes from Thermosynechococcaceae cyanobacterium, assembly GCA_036703905.1. GTDB lineage: Bacteria > Cyanobacteriota > Cyanobacteriia > Leptolyngbyales > Leptolyngbyaceae > DATNQR01. Next base: position 6,466 of record DATNQR010000021.1, on the reverse strand, counting down.
TCGCGGCATTATTTTACTTGTCTTGACTCAAGAAAACTTAGTGTTTTCGGACTACCAAAAAGCGATTCAAAACTTAACGCTTGCTCTGGATGAAGAGACAGTAGGCGCGATCGCCATGATGCGGCAAACGGCAGGCAACACCCTCTCTAGCCGGGACTATCGCAAGCCTCAGGCTTCGTTTGAACTCTCCTCAGTCCGCAATTCGCCTCCTGAACCCCAGCCCACCCCAAGCCGTGCCACTCTGACAGACCTTTTGGTAGCGCTCAACCACCTGAGCCAGTTCACCAGTCAATATCTGGGAACCCACGTAATTGTGAATTACTGGAGAACAACTCGTCCTTCTGAGGAGTGGCTGACTCAGTTTCAGGTGGATCGATCAGCGCACTTTAGCCTGGACGTGCCCGATCACAACCTGCTCCACACCCTCACTCAGCAAGAGCAGGAGTGGACTCAAGACTGGGTAAGTGCCTTTATGCTGCGCTGCGCTAGAGTGATTCGAGATTTTCCGGCGATCGTGGAGCAAAAAGCCCTGAATCCACATCAGAAGGCGCTGCTGCTGGGCAAGAGGTAGGAAGACAGGGCTTGGAGACAGAACTTGCTCAGCACTACACGCGACCCAGCTACACGCGATGCATTGGTGCATCTACCCATCTACCATCTCTTCAGGTGATACAATCCAACTGCTTTAGCTTGCTCTTGCTCCCTTACTTGGCCATTACAGACTCTCTTAACTGCCTGTTAACCCTTAACTGCCTGTTACATAAATGCCCGACCTCGGTATTTCTTCGATCGCTGCAATCTTCTCTCTCAACTACCTCGTTACGCTGATTATCCTCACGGCCACCTTTGCTCTGTTTAGCCTAGGTCTGAATCTGCAATGGGGCTACACCGGACTGATCAACTTTGGTCACATTGCCTTCATGACGGTAGGGGCATACACCACTGTGCTGCTGAGTCAGAAGGGTGTGCCGCTAATCCTGGCAGTCGTGGTCGGCAGTGGGGTGGCGGCACTACTGGGATTGGCGATCGGTCTTTCTACCCTACGCCTGCGAGAAGATTATTTAGCGATCGTGACGATCGGCGTGTCGGAAGTGGTTCGCTTAATTGCCCTTAACGAAGAATGGCTAACGGGCGGCACTCGCGGCGTTTACAGCTACCCTCTGCCGTTGGAGAACTTCACACGACCCACTCTGGGGACTAAGTACTTCCTAATTGGGATTTGGACAGTCATTTTCGCGACGGCGGGGTGGCAGCTGTGGCACTGGCTGCGGCGACGGTTGCAGCGAGAAGAGAAACGGGCCGGAACGATCGGCATCCTTTGGAGCATTTCCACCGCAGTTTTCGGTTTTGTTCTCTACGGTGCAGGAGTAGCTGCTCTCTACGACTACTCCTACCAAGCTGGACTAATGCTGCTGGTGGTGCTGCTGCTGGCGCTAGTGGATTGGCGATTGGAAGTGCTGGCGCGATCGCCCTGGGGCCGAGTGCTGAAGGCTATTCGGGAAGACGAAGATGTAGCCAAAGCACTGGGCAAAAATGTGTTCTGGTACAAACTGCAAGCGCTGATGCTGGGTGGCGCGATCGCCGGACTGGCTGGGGCGTTCTATGCATGGAACCTGACATTTATCAATCCCGAAGGCTTTATTCCTTTGATCACGTTTCAGGCATGGACGATCGTGGTGCTGGGCGGCGCAGGCAACAACACTGGAACTATTTTGGGAGCAACGATTTTCTGGCTCTACAACACCGTCACCCGCTTTGCGCTCCCGGCCCTTGTGCCGTTGGATGAGTCCCGTCTGGGGGCGCTTCGAGTCATGGTGATTGGACTGATCCTGATCATTCTGATGATGGTGCGGCCCCAAGGCATCCTAGGCAATAAGGAGGAACTCACGCTTGGTCGATGAACTGAACTCAGAATTTGAGCGAGACGCGATCGCTCCTCCAGAAACCCTCAGCAACAAACCTACACAGGGTGGGCAAACTCCCGCTCAAGCTCCTCTCCTGGTAGCCGGAGGACTCGTCAAAAGCTTTGGTGGGCTACTGGCAGTAGACAATGCCGCGCTCGAAGTTGCGCCAGGTAGCATCACCGGGCTGATCGGCCCCAATGGTGCAGGCAAAACCACGCTGTTCAATCTGCTCTCCAACTTTACTCACCCAGACAAAGGGCGGGTGGTGTTCGATGGGGAACCAATCCAGAACCTCCAGCCCCACGAAATTGCTCAGCGCGGCATGGTTCGCACGTTCCAGGTGGCCAAGGTGCTGTCTCGCCTCTCGGTGCTGGACAACTTACTCCTGGCTGCCCAGCAGCAAACTGGGGAGAACTTCTGGAACACCTGGTATCGGCAGCGCAAGATTGCTCAGGAAGAGCGGCAGCAGCGCGATCGTGCCCTGGCCATTCTGGAGGCGATCGGACTGCTGCATATGGCTCAGGAGTACGCTGGCTGTCTCTCTGGCGGTCAGCGCAAGCTGTTGGAAATGGGAAGGGCGTTGATGACCAATCCCAAGCTGATTCTGTTGGATGAGCCTGCGGCTGGGGTTAATCCCACTTTGATCAGCCAAATCTGCGATCGAATTCTCTCCTGGAACCGCGAAGGGCTGACTTTTCTGATCATCGAACACAACATGGATGTGATTATGTCCCTGTGCGATCGAGTTTGGGTGCTGGCGGAGGGGCGAAACTTGGCGGTGGGCACTCCAGCAGAAATTCAAACGAATGCTCAGGTGCTAGAGGCCTATCTGGGTCAGTAGTAGCGAGGTCAGTAGTAGCGAGGTCAGTAGTAGCGCTGAAATTGGGTGTGTCTCTAGCAAAGCTCTAGCGCAGTTGTTCGTCGAGCTGCTGGTTTTCCAGAGGCGATCGTCCACCAGCACCCGCCACCACTCTACATCTCGCCGCCCAAAGGTCAGCACTCTAAGCAGACCAGGGAATTGCAAATGCACCCTGACTCAAAGGCTCAGAGACAATGAAGGGAGTAGAGGTGGTGCTGAAGCTTTGCAGAGTTTGGACGTTGCGAATCACGACGATTGAGGACTCCTGATCTGCCGCCTTGTCCTCGCTGGCGGGGACTGACAGATAATTCTGCGATCGCGCTTGGACAATTGTTGAAGGCAACACGCCCACCAGCAGGGCCAGCACATCGATCGGCAAATCTTGCACAATCGATCGCCCAAAAAATGCCTCAAGTCCGCAAAGTAGCTTTTCAGCCCGATCTCTGGGCTGGGGATATTTGGTAATTTTTTGCAGCCAGCGCGTCCACTGAATCTTGCGTCCGTAGGCCCTCTGTCGGGCTTCTGGAGTGACGACTTCTATCACCTCTGGAAGCCCGATCGCCACGATCGAATGAACCTGCGGCTCCAGCCCAAAACCCAGCAGTGCCCCTGGGCCAGCAAACTCAGCATGGTAGCGGTTGCAGAAAATCAGCCCGCTCTTCTGGTACTCATTGACGGCCAGCAAGCGATGGAGATTAGAGCCGTAGTGCAAAAAGTCTGCTTGCGGCCCATCTACTTCTAAAGAAGATCGACTGAGCAGGTGCTGCAACCCTGTCAACATGGGCAAAAAACTCAGAGTATGGGTCACCCAATCCTAAAACAGGTTAGCTAGGCGCTTGAGACTTTGAGGAACTGCTTTGCTGAATCTATACATTGAGCAATCTGAAGGAGAAAGTAACGTAAAATTACGGACATTGAGGATTTGAGCACTTGATTGAGGGGAAGAGCAGGACATAAGCCGGGTTCTGTTGCTCTCACTGTTGCCAATGAGAACGGCGATTATCTATCTGGGATGCCTGTTACCAAGCACCTCAAGCGGACTCATAGGAGCGAGGTTGCCCGCGCCCTACCTGGAACTGGTAAAAGACCAACCGTAGTTCCTCTGCCTTGCTTCCAACCGGGGTTTACCGAGCCAGCACTTCTCAATGCTGCTGGTGCGCTCTTACCGCACCTTTGCACCCTTACCCAAGTTTTGAGTTTGGGCGGTATTTTTCTGTGGCACTTTCCTCACGATCGCTCGCACTGGGCGTTACCCAGCAGGTCTGGTCTTTCGGAAGCCCGGACTTTCCTCAAGCTGCGAAAGCAGCTTGCAATCCCCTGCGCCTCCTCTTCCCCAACTCAGTCTAGTCCGGCTGGTAGAGAGATGAGCCGCCCAACTTCATTACTTTACTTTCTTGTTACTTTTTAGGGTTCCAGGGAAGCCCTGCTTGCCACGGGAGCTTTCTTAGGGTGAACTGACAGAGAACATGAACTCGATCGCCCCCAAAGGTTTGATCTGCTCCTGCAAACCGAAACGCCAGTTCCAGAAAAAACTCCAGATCAATTTGGGCTTTGGTGAATTTTCCCAGCCGTTTTTTTAGATCATCCGACGGTTTTTCCGGCTTCAAATCAATTAGTGGTTTGGCAACTTCCAGTTCTAAGTTCACCGGCGAAGGCGTGTCTAACTTCTTATCTTTGCGCTCAGACTTCCGTTGCAGGGTGTCTTCGGCAGTAATTGTTTCCTTCAAAACTGTGTTGGGCGCGATCGTGCTGAACACCTGCTCATTCGACAGATCTAAAGTCACGCCAGGAGCAAGACGAGTGACACGGCGCGATCGCTTCTCTAAATCATTGAAAGAGCTATAGTCCCAATCGACATAGATTGAATGGTCGCTTGACTTATTGCTAATACCAACTCCAACCTGCTTGAGCGCGTTGTATTCGTACTGCTTCTCGAATTTGAACTTGATTTCGAGCAAGTCTTGCAGGTTGCGATCGTTCAACTGCTGCTTAATTGAATCCTCATTGACTTGAACGATGAACTCATCATTGAATGATTGAACGATCTTGTAGAGGAAATAAGTCAAGCACAATAAGTAAGCAGTCAAAATCACCGCATCAACTGAGTTCATTGCTTCTGAGACGGTCTAGAAGATCGGTTAGCTTGCTGACTCTCTACCGGACTGGAGAAATTGTCGAACCAGCCCCTACGCCAGAAGAAGAAGATTTGTATAACAGCAATGACTAGCATTAACCCAATGCAGACTATATATCCCCATTCCCAATTAAGCTCTGGCATATTCCAGGGAGATTTTTCCGTGTTGAAATTCATGCCGTATATACCAGCAATGAACGTCAACGGTATAAAAATGGAAGAAATTATCGTCAGAAGTTTCATTACTTCATTCATCCGATTGCTGACGGAAGATAGGTAGACATCCATCAAGCTGGCGGCCAATTCTCGGTAAGTTTCCACCATGTCGAGAACCTGGATAGCGTGGTCGTAGCAATCTCGCAGATAGATATGGACATCATGGGAGATGAGCGGACTGCCATCCCGAATCAGTGCGTTGATGGCATCTCGTTGGGGCCAAATTGCCCGTCGCAAACTCAACAGTTCTCGTTTCACATCGTGAATTTTCCCTAAAGTTTTTTTGGATGGATTGAGAACAACTTCCTCTTCCAGCTCTTCAATTTTTTCTCCGTAATCCTCCAGCACTGGGAAAAACCCATCAATAATGGCATCCAGCAGCGCGTAGGCAAGATAATCAGACCCCTGCTTCCGAATAATGCCTTTGTCTGTACGAATGCGCTCACAGATGGAGCCGAAGCAGTCATAGTTTGGCTCTTCTTGCACAGTAAGGAGATAGTTTTTTCCTAGAACAAAGCTGACCTGTTCACTTAGAAATCCACCCCCCCGCTTGGGAGTCACCATTCGCGCAATGATCACCAGTTGATCTTCGTGTTCCTCGGTTTTGGGTCGCTGCGGCACATTGACGATATCCTCCAGCACCAGAGGGTGCAGTCCAAAAACTTGACCCAGCCGCGTGAGAACATCTTCACTGCCCAAGCCTTTAACATCAACCCAGGAGACTGACTCAGTATCCAGGTAGGCTGCACAATCCTCTGGCGTTGCGTCATCAATTCGGGTTGCGGTTTCCTGGTTGTAGTCGATTAAAACAATGCTGGAGGGGCTGGCATTGGGGGGAATTGAAAGAGTTCCAGGCACACTGCCAGGCTGATCATAGAAGTATGCGAAATAGTCTTGTTCAAAGTCTCCTCCGTTTTTTCTCTGAACAGTGGGAGCGGCGGAGACGCGATCGTTGACCATCTGTACCTACCTTACTGAGTTCAGCTTCTCTACAGTTTGCGCGATTTTCAGCAGTATAGATACTCCCAGAGTCCACCGGGCTGCTTGATCGGTGAGACTTCAACTTTTGTTAAGAAATAACCTGGAGTTTTTTTTAACTTCTCCCTATAATCGGGAGAAGTAGTGAAGAAATGTAAAGATTCTTTACGGTTCACTCATCTCCTCTCATTTTTTCTATGCTGGAGATCAGCAGAACCAGACAGATGGCTCACTGCATTCCTCGGTATATATAACTATTCTTCTGGAGTTTTTGCACTATGACCATTGCAGTCGGACGTGCGCCCTCGCGGGGGGTCTTCGACACCCTCGACGACTGGCTCAAACGCGATCGCTTCGTCTTCATCGGCTGGTCAG
>DATNQR010000020.1:0-9135 GCA_036703905.1 Thermosynechococcaceae cyanobacterium | reverse complement strand
CAGAAAGCGGCTCAGGTTTACCAACTGCAAGCGGAAGGCAAAATCGTAGCAATGGTGGGAGACGGCATCAACGATGCTCCGGCGCTGGCTCAGGCACAAGTGGGCATCGCGATCGGAACCGGAACTGATGTGGCGATCGCCGCGAGTGACATCACGCTCATTTCCGGTGACTTGCAGGGAATTGTCACAGCGATTCAGCTTTCGCGCGCCACCATTCGCAACATTCGTCAAAACCTCTTCTTTGCTTTCATCTATAACGTGGCTGGAATTCCGATCGCGGCTGGAATCTTGTACCCTCTATTCGGCTGGTTACTCAGTCCGATTATTGCCGGAGCAGCAATGGCATTCAGTTCCGTTTCAGTAGTGACTAATGCTTTGCGGCTACGGAACTTCCAACCCAAGACGATGGTATAGCTAATCGAAAAATTTCATCCTGTGAAGGAGGCTTCCATGTTGGATAAACGCAAAGTGCTAGGCAGTCTAGCTGGTGTAGCGGTGCTTCTAGCAACTGCTGGGGTCGCAGCGGCGGAAATGCCAACAGAGCCTTCAGCGCCTCAAGGAGAATTTGAACAGATTGAGCAACCTTTAGGAGCCAAGCTTGGAGTTGCGGCAGGAGGAGTTTTTCTAGTCGGGCTGGAGCTTTGGTGGTTTCTTCTCAGCAAACCCAAAGCCAAACAATCCGCTCTAGACCAGGGAGTTCAAAAATTAACCGTTAAAAATTAGCTACTCAATTTGATGGGGGCACGAAACCTCTGAGCACCCAACGGCAATGTTCAGAGGTTTCGTGCCCTGGGCAGACAAGTATCTTCACAAATATCCAGGCTCAGAGCGCTCTGGACGAAGGAACATCTTCACGACGCGATCGCCCTGCAAGTAACGGTTTTCATCGCGATCGAAACGTGTCGAATCGAGGTGCTATAGTCATAAAGCTTCATCGGGTTTGGTAAAAACTTGCCAAAGAGAACGGGGAAAGTTTGGTGTAAGCCCAACGCTGTCCCGCAACTGTGAATGAGATGCCTGCAATCTCTCAGCCAGAATGCCCGTCGATAAGCTTCTTCTTGAAACTCATGCGAGGTACATGATGACCGTTCATTCTCAAGCTTCAGTTTGGCAGCAGACCGTTCGAGTCACGTTGTCTATGCCTGTGCAAGCGAGCCTGTATGTTTCGCTGTGCGCTTTGATTCTCTGGACAGTTTTCTTCAGCACCTATCCTGCGGTACACGATTCGATGCACTCGCTCCGGCATCACACGCCCGCGGTTAGCTGCCATTAGTTTTGGAGTTCAGAGTTTCAATGTCCAAATCTTATCGGTTTGTTCTCGTCGGGCTACTATGCCTGGTCGGGGTCGTTTCATGCAGCCTGTTTGGAACAGCTCAGCAGCCCCATCCCTCAGTTCAGCTAACGACCAATCCATCGATCGAGCAAATAATCCCATTTGAGGCGGAAGCAACCACACCTCTTGGATCTGGCAGTTTCCGTGACCCAGTTGAGATGAAACTACAAGCGGTCACGGCGCAAGGGCAGCCGCTCAAGGATGCTCAGATTCACGTACAGATCCTCACGCCTCCGCCAACTCCCTGGTTTACCACAGACTTCCCTATGACTGAGGGAACGACCTTACTAGACTTGGCTGGGGACGCACCGACAGGAGCTTTGCTGCTTCAGCAAACCTTCCCGATCCGAGGGATCTATCGAATTCTGGTTGATGTCACTCCGATCATGGTGAATACCTTCGCTCCATTTCAGCAAACCCTGAATCTGACAGTCTCCGAAAACCCGTTGAAGTTTCGCTATCTGATTCTCTTGGTTGCAGTATTGCTGCTGGTTGGACTGGTAGGAGGTTGGGTGATCGGTGGACAACAAGTTGCCCAGGTGGGAGAAATTGCACCACAGTCTGTTCGATTACTGTTGAGCGGGACGATCGGAGTCGCGATCGTGGCTCTTCTGGTGGTGAATATCAGTGCAGAACTGGCTAAATCTCATGGAACCCATTCCCATGACCATGCGCCTCTTTCGGAATCCCGTGATTTGTCGGTGGTGCGATCGCAAGGACTAGAGGCGAGTTTGTTGGGCGATCGGCAAGCAACTGTCGGGCAGGTTGCCAGCCTTGTTGTTCAGGTCAGGGATGCTCAAACCCAGAAGCCTGTCAGTAGTGTCCGAGCAAAAATTACTGTGAGCCAAGTGGAAAATAACTGGCTCGCCTTTGTTCATGAGGGAACGACCAGTGCGATGGGGCAATTGCAATGGAAACAGCAATTCTTTGACGGCGCACCCCACAAAATTGAAGTGGAAATTGCTCCTCAACCCAATGGAGTTAGAAGCTTTCAACCTTTTGTTGTTGCTAGAGAGGTTGAGGTGGAAGGGGCTGCTCCTCCGATCTGGATTCGGTTGACCACCTTAGCCTACTTCACAGGAATTGTGGTGGTTGGGCTACTAGCAGGTTTAGGAATCCAGCGACATCGATCGCGGCAACAAACTCTGACCAGCTCTCACTCCTAACCGCTAGCTTCAGGTTCTCAGCAATTCCACACGATCGTGCCCATCGGTTTCCTGGAGATAGACCTTGACTTTTTCTTCGTGGGCAGTGGGAAGCTGCTTGCCAATGAAGTCAGGGTGAATTGGAACTTCTCGGTGGCCACGATCAACCAGCACCAGTAGGCGGATCAACTCCGGCCGGCCGTATTCGCTGACTGCATTGAGGGCAGCGCGAATGGTGCGGCCCTTGAAGATTACATCGTCCACCAGCACCACGGTTTTGCCAGACAGATCAAAGGGAATTTCGGTTTTGTTGGGCGTTCGCAGCCCGATCGTGTCTAGGTCATCGCGGTAGAAAGTAATGTCGATCGCGCCCACGGGTAGCGCCACACCCTCCAGAACCTCAATTTGTCGAGCCAGCATGGGCGCAAGGTAAGCGCCACGAGTGTAGATGCCCAGCAGCACTAACTTAGACAGATCGCCCGATCGTTCCACCAGCTGCGATGCCAAGCGATTGACGGTGCGCCTCACTTCCTCTGCTGAAAGAATCTCAACAACTTCAGCCATAGCAGTCGATTTTGAAGTGTGAACTTTGAAGTAAACTTTGAACTGTAAAAACGCTGTTCCAGTGCTAGAGAGCTACGAATAGAAGTTGGAGCTAAGAGAGCATTACACAGCAACTAAACCTCACGGCCGATTGCTTTATTTCTCGCCTTTAACTCCTTTCACAATTCGTGAAAGCTCATTCTTTTCATTAAATGCAATTCGAGTTGGCGATCCACTAATGATGCCTTCAAAGTTGCGGAAAGAGTCCTTGATGGTGGGGCCTTCGTGACTGATGGTGTATTCACGGATGCCTTTGTCATGCCAAGAGCCGCGCATTTTGAAGACGTTCAGAGCACGGGACATTTCGCCGCGAATTTCCACATATTGCAGCATCAAGATTGTGTCGGTGATAGTAGAGATGTGGGAGTCCGTAATAGAATTTGATCCCATAAATTGAGCCGTAGTGTTAGTGAAGAATCCGGTGATTTCTTCTTGCTTAGCAAATCCAGTTACGCCAATTACAAACTGGCGAAAAGCATTGTTACTCACTCCTCGCGCCAGCGCAGAGAGCGAATCGATCGCAATCCGCGAAGGCTTGAATTCAGCAATTTCAGATTTGATGATCTGAAGGTGGTCCTCCAATCCTGACGATTCTGGATAGGTGCAGAGAATTTTCAGCAAGCCCTTTTGTTCCAGGTCTTCAAAGTCAATTCCCCAAGAGTAAGCGTTTCGGGAAAGCTGGGCGCGGGATTCTTCGTAGGCAAACAAGATTGCTCGATCGCCCCGTTGACACGCATCCTGAAGAAACTTACTCACTAGCAGAGTTTTTCCAGTTCCGGTTGCGCCCGTCGCCAGAATAATTGAGTCTTTGAAAAAGCCGCCGCCGCACATTTCATCTAGAGTTTTGACCCCAGACGATACCCGCACGTTTGACGATCGCTGAGTCAGGCGCATCGCTCCCAATGGGAAGATATTGACCCCATGATTTGTCATGGTGAAAGGATATTCTCCTTTCATGTGGGTCGTGCCACGCAGCTTGAGAATTTCGATCGTCCGTCGCCGTCGTTCCCCTTCCAAAACATTGCGAACGATCGCCACATTGTCAGAGACAAATTCCTCCACTCCAAACCGCGCTACTGGGCCATATTCCTCCACCCGCTCTGTGGTCATAATGCTTGTTGCGCCAACTTCTTTGAGGCGGGCGACCAAACGAAAAATTTCGCGACGCACCACTGAGGCTGCTTCGTACTGCTGAAAGACTGCGGTGACGGAATCGATCGAAACCCGTTTAGCCTGGTATTTGCGGATGGCGTACTGAATGCGTTCAATCAGAGCAGAAAGATCGAAATTCCCTACTACATCCTGTCCTTCAGGATCGGGGGAAGCGTCCAGAATGAAAAGCTTGCCCTCGTTCACACATTTTTGCAAATCCCAACCATAACTGAAGGCGTTTTTGATGATGTCGGCTGGGGATTCTTCAAAGGTGACAAACACGCCCGCTTCATCAAAATAGGTGATGCCGTTGTAGACAAACTGCACTGCCAACAGCGTTTTGCCGGTGCCAGAAGTACCACTCACTAAAGTTGTTCTACCGACGGGCAAGCCTCCATGAGTGATGTCATCGAAGCCTTCAATCATGGTGCGGACTTTTTCTACACCAGCAGAGGCGCTTCCGTTATTCAATTGATTCTGATTTGCTGAATTCATATTATGAATTTTTGAAAAGCTCTTGAAATTGATTCAAAGTAGAGTAGTAGGCTATCTCTCACAAATTAGCCTGCGAAGATCTCGATCGAGAAAAGTCATGCCTCTACAATTCTACGAATTCATTTCCTCTTCCCGCAGTTCCTCGTAGAGCAAATCTAAACCAATCAGAACTTTCTCTCGATCGGATAGATCACCAATAATTCTCCGAACAGGTGGCGGCAGGATCTTCGCCAAGGTTGGGGTCGCCAAAATTTTGTCTTCTTCAGCCAGTTGGGGATTTTTCAAAACATCAATCACCTTCAATGCATAAACACCCCGAAATTCTTCTTCAAGAATAGTGTTGAGGGTTTTCAGCGCTCGAATGGAGTTAGGTGTATTCCCCGCTACATAGAGCTTGAGAACGTAGACTTTCTTGAGGGGACTCATAAGCTTAAGGTAGGCAAAATCCTAAGTTTCTCTAGGAACAGAGCGTCGATACATTTCACACAGATGAACGATCGTATCGATCAAGGTTAACCGATAGTCCAGCAAAACACTCTCGCTGCGGCCTTCCAATTTTAACTGCTTAGAAAACTCGTCCATCAGTTCCATGTGAATCTCGACAATCTGCGAAACTGAGATGTCAGCGAAAAACGCTAGGTTGACTAGATTATCAATGCGCTGGTTCAGCATACCGTCGTCCGTAAAGTAGTGCAGGACGATCTCCCGGTACTCAGCTTGCAGTGTCTCCAGAAGCACCTGCTGTTCATCTGGAGGCAGGCCCCGCAGAAACGCTTGAGAGTTGCGTTTGTAGTACACACCCAAATATCCGAGGCGCTCCTTAAGTTTTTCTGCTAACCGTCGCTGCTGAAGCTTCAGGAAATTTTGGGCGATCGGGTCGAGGCTTGCATCCTCCAAGGCGGCTGGGGCGAGCCGACAAGCCGGGGAAAGGTTGAGAAACTGAGCGATCGCCCGTTCGATGTGAACCTCGATCGCGCCGAGTTGTGCAGCAGTGATCCGCACTTCGGCCGTGTGATAAAGGAAGTCTGAAGTGGTCGCTCTAGTCCCAGCTTCCACGAGCACCACGGGCAGCAGAATTGCCTGACCGTGTAGCCAATTGGTCAAGCTCGGTGAATCAGGGCTGACTTCCAAAATCAAACAGTCGATCTTTGACTTGTTTTGCTCGATCGTCTTAAGGAAGCCTTTTGGTGAATAGGCATGGATTTTGTAGCGATCGGGACTTAACCTTTGCTCTACTGCGGGCAAAAGAGCTGCTGAGTCCAGAAAAGCCCAGAGCGATAGGTGAGGAGACACAACAATAGGAGAGAAATGGGTCAAAATGCAGTTCTCATTGCAGTTCGAGGGAGGAATCAACCTATCTATCCGCTTCTGGGCAGAAGTTGGGTGGATTAGTCTCTTTATCTTAAGGTTTTTTTAATCTTCTCAATTAATTAATTATAACTTCAGCCTGGTTTGAGTCTGAACATGGGCATAATTGAGCTATTAATGAACTTTTTGCGCCTTTTACCCTGCCGAGGTTTAGTCCAAAGTTTTGTTGCGCTTCTGTCTGACTGTGCCTGCTCGAAACCCTCCTTCGCTTCTTGCTGCTCGTTACTTGTTCTAGGAACGAAAGACGGATCGCAGCCTTTCATATCCTTCAAATTTATGTCTCTCAGACAGGAGCTTCATGGTTTCGCTCAACGCCTGTCTCAACGAATTCCTTCAACCTGTTCCCACCTGTGCCGAGACAGCAGATGTGGCAGCAGCTCTCACAGCCCTCAGTCAGCATCGAGGGAGCGATCACCTGGTTCTGCTGAACCCTCAAGGGCATCCTACCCGTCTCCTAAAACTGCAAAGCCTTCTACTCTACAGCCTCGCTCAAGCCAAACCCTTCCAGCCCTTAGCGGCGATTCCATCGGCAGAATCTCTGACGCTGTTACCCTCAAACCTTACCCTAGAGGCAGCACTGCCCTCGTTGCAGGCACAGCCCTCACATCTCTGCGCGATCGTGAATCAGAACGGGGCATTTCTTGGATTGCTGGATCAAGCCAAGCTGGTGCGAGTTCTGTTGCGGCAGGTCAAGGCAACTGACCCGTCATCCTTGGCCGCCTTAAAGGTAGAACAGCACTCCCAGGCAGGATCTCACCAAGTTGAGCAACAGTGGATGTCCCAAGCCGAAGCGCGGGTCGAAGCTACAGATTTTGTTCCAGTGCGCGAGGCCATTGGTCGTCCTCAGCGATCGTCCCGTGCCGCCAGGGATTTTGCCCGCCTCAACCCTCTGCCAGGGCTGATCGAACACTTGCCTCTGCCGTTGATGCTACAGACCAGCGAGGGCAAGGTTCTAGCCCAAAACTCCCTCTGGCGAGAGCAGGTCGGTGAACTGCTCGATCCGGGTTGGATTCGGCATGAGGCCGCAGTTTTGCTGGAGACTCCCACCTCGTTTGCCTCAGATGAGGCTTTGTCTTTTTCAGATCAAGTCCTCACCAGCAGCAATGCGTGTCAGCGTGGGGCTAGACCCAATTCTTGCATCTGTTCCTGCACCCTCAAAAACGGTCAGGAGCAAGTCCTACAGTTTGTCAAAATTCCCATTGGCACGATCGCCCGGCCAGCGACTCGATTGATCAGGCGGTCAGGTTCAACCCACTCTGCTTCTACCCGGTTTTCTTCTACACGGTCTTCCTCTACCCAGGAGCAATCCGATCGCTTCCGTCTGGCTACTTTGATTTCGACGCTGGATGCAATTCAGGAACCTAAGCAAGAGATCGTTCCTGCCGCTCCAGAAACCCTATGGCTGGTGCTGGCTCAAGACATCACCGAGCAGCAGCAACTTGCCAGAGAGCTAACAGCCAGAAACGCGGATTTAATTCAACTGAATCGGCTTAAGGATGAGTTTCTGTCCTGCATCAGCCATGAACTGCGGACTCCTTTGACAGCGATCCTGGGCCTGGCCAGTTTGTTGAAAGACCAAACTCTGGGAGCGCTGAATCCGCGCCAAATTTACTATGCTCAGTTGATCTACCAGAGTGGGCGACACTTGACGAGCGTGGTCAACGACATTCTGGATCTAACCCGCATTGAAACAGGGCAGTTGGAGCTTGCGCCCGAACCTGTGGAGATTGCAACGGTGTGTCAGCGTGCTTTCGAGCAAGCCAAGCAGGGGCGATCGCTAGCGGACTCTGGAGCGATCGCCGCCCTTCCGCAGTTCTCCCTGGAAATTGAGCCAGGTTTGAAGCTTCTGGTTGCCGACGAGACACGGTTGCGGCAAATGTTAATGCACTTGCTGTCCAATGCGCTCAAGTTCACCGATCCGTCGCAGTCCATCGGCTTGAAGGTCGATCGTTGGGGTGGTTGGGTCGCGTTTACCGTTTGGGATCGCGGTCTGGGCATTCCCGCCAGTAAGCAGCACTTAATTTTCCAGAAATTTCAGCAGTTAGAAAATCCCTTGACCCGGCAATTTGAAGGAACGGGGTTGGGCTTAGTGCTAACCCAGCGAATAGCGCGGCTGCACGGCGGCGATGTGACGTTTCTCTCTAAAGAAGGAGAAGGCAGTCAGTTTACGATTCTATTGCCCCCCTGTCCGCCTCAGAAAAGCCTGGCTTCCAGTGATGATACCGCTCCACCCTCAACGCCCACAGCAGGACTTCATGCTCAGGAGATGGGAGGCGATCGATCTCGCGTGGTGCTGGTGGTAGAGGCGGCTCCTCAGTTTCTTGAGAACCTTTCAGAGCAACTGACCAATTTAGGCTATCGGGTGGTGGTGGCTCGGTCTGGCACAGAAGCCCTGGAAAAAGCTCGACGTTTGCAGCCCTGCATCACCTTCCTCAACCCAGTGTTGCCCCAGCTTTCTGGTTGGGACGTGCTGACGTTGCTGAAGTCTGGCTGGGAGACACGACAAATTCCTGTAGTGATGATGTCTACGAAGGTGGATGAGTCCCAGGCGCAGCATAGCCACGCTGACGGTTTGATTGGGCTACCTGTGCAGCTACAGGAACTCCAGCACAGCTTGCAGCAATGGGTTAAGGCACCACCATCGCCCCATCACAGCTTAACTATTCTGCGCCTTAGCCCTGTTAGTTTGGCTACTCAGTCTGCCTCTGCTTTGCCCAGCAGCTTGAACTCACGCTTGCACTCCCACTGCTACCAGGTGCTGGAGGCTGACGACCTAGAGCAGGCCGATTTGCTAGTACGGGTGTGGAAGCCGATCGCCGTGCTGATCGATCGTTCTCTGGAAAACCCAAAAGCCTATTTTCAGCAGTTGAGCCAGCACCCTCTCCTGGCTGCTCTACCTTTGGTAACTCTGGATGAGAAGATGACCCAGGCGGCCAATCAGGTTGCTGGGCTGCTAGTGTTCCCCTGCCTGACCCGCTCTGAAGTGCCTTTGCCCTTGGAGGAGACAGAAATTTCAGCTCTGTTACAGGCGATCGAGGT
>DATNQR010000019.1:0-9709 GCA_036703905.1 Thermosynechococcaceae cyanobacterium | reverse complement strand
AATGCAGTGCGCCACGCTCACAAAGGCGAGTCGGCACTTTTGATCGACATAGAAATTGCAGTTTATGCGAAGTGGTTGGAGATCCGAATTTGGGATTCTGGCCCACCGTTCAATCTGCATGAAAAACTCCGGGAAAAGCTGCTGAAGGAGTTGCTCGAGCGCAAAACCTTCGACGAGCTTGATTTGAACTTCGATGAGCTTGATTTGAAAGAGGGGGGCTGGGGGATCAAGCTGATGTGGAAGATCGCTGACCTGCTGCGCTACACCCGTACCTCGGACGATCGCAACTGCCTACTGATTCTGGCGCTCTTCTCGCTCGAAGACTAGTTAAGATCATCCTGGATGATTCAGCGAATCAACTCAAGTTGACCAATTGGGGATGGTTTGCTAGGAACGATCGCACTCGGCTCAGATCCCGCTCCAAGACGCTCAAGTGCTGAAGGGGCTGCTCTAGGCATTGACTTGCCCCCTGGCGCTCTAGCTGGCCGGCCGCTTGCTGCATGGCCACCAAACCCAGATTGGCGCAAGCGCCCTTGATGTGGTGGGCTTCCTGCTCTAGATGATGAAAGTCGGGCTGAACAATGCCCGTGGGAAGTTCCGCTAATTCGGCCGCAATGGCCAGGAGGCGGGGTTGGGTATCCACCACAAAAGTTTGGAGCAACTCCAGTTCAAACTCCTTACTGTGGTCGCAGAGCAGGTGTAAATGTTCCCAATCGATCACCCCTTCCAAATCCGTTGCCTCAGAGCTGCTCAAAGCCGTAACGGGCTGGAGGCGCTGCTGCCAAAACTTTAGCTTGGCGGCTAGTTGGTCACGCAGTAAAGGCTTGCTCAGGTAATCGTCCATGCCGGCCCGCAAGCAGGATTCTCGATCTTCTTTGAGGGCGTTGGCGGTGACGGCAATGATACAGGTGTGGTGACGATCGCCCTCTCGCCGTCGGATTTCCTGAGTGGTAAGGTAGCCGTCCATCACGGGCATCTGACAGTCCATAAGAACCACATCATAGGAGGCAGCCGCCAGCTTCTCCAGAGCTTCCGCGCCGTTCCCTGCCAGATCAGCGCTATGGCCCAGGTTCTTCAGTTGATTCAGCGTTACCTTCTGGTTCACCTGATTGTCTTCTACAACCAGAATTTTGAGGGGCACGAGAGAAGTGACAGGTTGAGGGTGGACTGCATCCACGGTAGGGCCATTGGTAGGGAGACTGGTGAGACCAGTTCGGCGGAGCGATCGTCCTCCAGAAGAAGCGAAGTGGGCTGGGTCAGGGGCCGGGGTCAGCAGGCTCAGAATAGCCTCGCGCAGCCGAGCTTGTTTGATGGGCTTCACGAGAAAAGTAGCGCGATCGATCGCGGCAAGCCGTCTCGTGTTGCCGCGATCGTGGAGATCGGTCATCAAGATCAGGTGAGTGGTAGAGATCGTTGGGTCGGCTTTGATCTGTCCCACCAGCATTTCCCCAGTGCTTCTGGGCAGGTGTAAATCCAGAAAGACGATCGTGAAGGGGTGAGCCGTGGCAACGCCTGAGCGTAGCTGCTGGAGGGCATCATTGGCACTATCTGCCTCTGCCACTTGCAGTCCCCAGGCGGAAAGCTGCTGGTGCAAGATGCGGCGGTGAGCGGTGTTGTCGTCTACTACGAGAACTCGGAGTGGAGCTGCTGCGGACTGGGAAACCTGAGTCAATTGCATTAGCTGCTCAATACCCCGATCGACAGCAATCCCAGCTTCCGCCTTTTCTAGCGTCAAGATCAACTCAAACCTTGTGCCCTGACCTTCGGCGCTGTCTAGGCGGATTGTGCCGCCCATCAGTTCCACCAGTTGCTGCGAGATCACCAACCCCAAGCCTGTGCCACCATAGCGCCGCGTAGTGGACACATCCACCTGGGAGAACGGCTTAAACAGCTTCTCTTGAGCGGCGGCAGCAATGCCGATGCCTGTATCGGTGACGGACACAGCGATCGTTACCGTTGTCTCTGCCTCGGCGACGAGGGCTGCCTGGATCACCACTTCTCCCGCTTCGGTGAACTTGACGGCGTTTCCCACTAGATTGATCAAGATCTGCCGCAGACGGTTGCGATCGCCCTTCAGGTGCGGCGGCACGAGAGGAGACACCAGGGTAGCCAGTTCCAGCCCCTTTGCCTGGGCGGTGTTGGCCAGCAGATCAGCCACTTCTTCAATGCAGGAGATGAGGTCAAACTCACAGACCTCCAGTGCCACCTCGCCCGCTTCTAGCTTAGAGAAGTCCAGGATCTGATTGATCACAGTAAGCAGGGTTTCTCCGCTAGAGTGCACGGTTTCCACAAAGTCCTGCTGCTGGGCATTCAGGTCAGTATCCAGCAGCAAATCAGTCATGCCCAGCACAGCGTTCATGGGAGTGCGGATCTCGTGGCTCATGGCGGCCAGGAAGATGCTTTTGGTTTGGGAAGCGCGCTCGGCTTCGCAGCGGGCTTGTTCTAGGGCCAGATTGTGCTGGGCCAGCTGTTCGCGCTGACGGGTTTCCTTGGCCAGAAGGTAAGCCTGGGAGAGAGCAATGCCCACCTGATCAGCGAGTTGCAGCAAAAAGTCAATCTCAAACGATCGCCAAGGCCGCGCCGCCGCACAGTGGTGAGCAATCAGCAAGCCCCAAAGCTGGGGTCGATCGCTGGCTCCTCGTCCCTGGATGATCGGCACAACTAAATTGGCTTTGACCTGGAAGCGATCGAGCAAATCTCGATAGCAAGGGCTGAGGTCTGCCTGATCGAGGTCGTCGATCGCTTGAGTTCTGCCTCGGTAGTATTTTTGCCAGCGTCCTTTCTGGAAGCAAGTGTCTTGTATGCTTTGACCCATTGCAGGAGTCCAACCCTCTCCCACCGACTCCACCACCACGGCTCCCTGCCAGTCGGAGTCGAAGCGATAGATCAGGACACGATCGGTCTGAAGATACTGCCGCACCTCGGCCACCGTGGTTCCCAAAATCTCGTCCAGGTTGAGAGACTGCCGAATGCGAAGAGTGATGGCCGTCAGCAGGTAGCTTTGCTGGTTCTGGTTTTGCAGTTCTTCCTCTGCCTGCTTGCGCTGGGTGATGTCCTGGATCTGGGCAATGAAATAGAGCGGTGCTCCCTGAGGACTTCGCACCAGCGACACATTTAACAGCACCCAAATAACGTGCCCCAGCTTGTGGAGAAAGCGCTTTTCGTGCTGAAAAGACTCCAGTTCGCCAACAAGTAGCTGCTCAGCCAACGATCGTTCGCGATCGTTCTCGTCGGGATGGGTGATCGCCTGGGTCGTGGTTGTCAGCAATTCTGCTTCTGTGTAGCCGACAATCATGCTCAAGGAGCGGTTTACCTGAAGCCAGCGTCCATCTAAAGCAACCAGGGCCATCCCGATCGCGGCTGAGTCAAAGGCGCTGTGGAACCGTTCTTCACTGGTTTTGAGGGCGGACTGGGTTTGCTGCTGCTCCACGGAGATGTTCATCAGAGTTTCGAGGTTGCGCCGCAGTTCTAGCAAATGCACAACCTGCCTACTCAGAGTTCTCAGAGCCTCTGCCTGAAGCTCGTTCAACTCCCGTGGGCTGGTGTCCATCACACACAGCGTTCCGATCGGGTAGCCGCTAGGTGTAATCAGGGGAGCACCAGCGTAGAAGCGGAGGTAGGGTTCACCCTGCACCACCGGATCTTGAGCGAAGCGGGGATCGATCGCAGCATCGGGCACGACGAGAATATCTGACTGGTGCAAACAGTAGGAGCAGGGGCCAATCCCTCGGTTGACCTGATGCAGAGTCAGGCCCACAGTGGCTTTAAACCACTGTCGATCGCGATCGAGCAAATTGATCAAAGCGATGGAAGTGCCGCAAATTTGAGCCGCTAGTCGCGCCAAGTCATCAAAAGCAGCTTCCGGCTCGGTGTCCAGGATGTGGTACTGGTAGAGTGCAGCCAGCCTATCTGATTCAGTTGTGGATAATTGCTCCTGCATAGTGAATCTTTGTTGAAGTGATGACCCGGACTGCTCTTACGCTCTACGTGCTTTCTCAATCAAGCGGCTTTGGGAAGTTCCTGCTGCTCATCTACCTGCTTATTCTCATCTATCCGCTTATTCTAAAGAACTCAACCTTTCCACCTAGTCCAGTGTGCCTTTGATCCTGCTAACTTTGCCACTGGTGCTAACTTTGCCACTGGGTTCAGTTGACATTCCAATCAAGATGAGAGCGATGAGGGAGTTTGAGGGCAAGGCCCTCAACAGGGGACAACGCCCTCAAACTCCCTTATCCTAAAATGTCAACACAACCTCAAAAAGTAGAGTTGATCGTCCGAGTCAAACAAGTTAGTCAGCAGAGCTTGAAGACGGAACCTTGTCCTTCTAGAACAGTCAATTTAATTACAGTTCAAGTTCTCGTGTGTTTCAAAGGGGAGCGTCGCAAAATGAATCGGCTGAAGTGGGTTGGTCTTTCAAGTCTTATAAGTCTAGTAACGCTTGTGGCGGCACTCCCTGGAGGGGCACAGTCGGCAAATTTTGGCAGCCTGACCTTGAGCGCTGAGAAAACAGCCGGAACTCTGACGGGCACAACGGGCGGCTCCACCTCGCTACCCGCCATTGTGACAGAGCGCGATCGCAACAATAACCAGTGTTTGGGCTTTGCCGACCCGAAGCCCGATCACATTCTCACACTTCAACAAGATTTGCCTCGCCTGAAACTGCAAGTGAGTAGCGGTGGCACTGACACGACGATCGTTGTGCAAAGCGCTAAAGGCGAGGTGTGGTGTGGAGACGATTCTGGGGCGCGGCCAGATGCCAGCATTGATGACACCAACTGGCAGGCTGGCAGCTACAAGATCTGGGTTGGCTCAAAAACCCCCGGAGTTCGCCGAGACTACACCTTACGAGTGCGGTAGTAGGGTGGTCAGCTAGTCAGCCAATTTTCTAGCAGCTTCTTCGATCGTGCCCCAATGACTCGGCAAGAAAATACCGGCAAGACGCTCAGGATCTTTGAGATCCTGGACATCTTACTGTTTCGCAATAGCGAGATTCAGCAATGCCCACCTTCTTAGGTCGTGGGAGTTCTGGCAATTACGGGGCGGCTGGTGAAGCGCTCATCCCTTCTCCCTAACTAGAGTAACGATCGCCCTGATTAATATCTCTGGCTCTACAGGTTTTGCTACGTGCCGTTGAAATCCAGCCTTGAGAGCTTGTTGTTGGTTATATTCGCCTGCATAGGCAGTCAGGGCGATCGCAGGGATCATTCCACCTTTTTCTGGCAACCATTCCCGGATCTGCCGAATCAACCCATAGCCGTCCACTTCTGGCATCCCAATGTCGCACAGCAGAACATCAGGAACGAACTGAGATAGGGCTGTCACTGCTTCTGCCGCCGAGGTAGCAACCCTCACCTGTGCACCGTGCTGCACAAGGATAAATTCTGCAAGATCTCGCATATCGGCTTCATCGTCCACCACGAGGATTTGCAGCCCTGTTAGATCCGCAGTCTGAGGGGAGGATTCCAAAGCTGTAGCGCTTTCTGATGTAGCGGCTGCAATGGGTAAACAGACTGTAAACGTTGCGCCTAATCCTTCGCCTGGACTTTCTGCCCAAATCCTTCCGCCATGCAGTTCAACAATCTGACGGGCGATCGCCAATCCCAATCCTAATCCACCAAAATTACGGGTGATGCTGCTGTCCGCTTGGCGAAAGTATTCAAACACATGGGGAAGAAAGTCAGGATTAATGCCTTTGCCATTGTCGATGATCTGAATCTGAATCTGGTGATCCAGCTCCTTTAAGTGGACGGTGACTTGCCCGTTGTTCGGTGTGAACTTGATGGCATTCGAGAGTAGGTTCCAAATTACTTGCTGTAGCCGATTGGTATCCCCAAGCACGATTTTTTCGATCGGCTGCAAAATCATTTGAATCTGGGTAGATTTGGCAGCGGCAGCGAGTTGAACGGTTTCGATCGCGCTCTGAATCACAGTTGTTAAGTTAACCGGAGCAATGTTGAGGCTGAGCTTTCCCTGCAACATTCGAGAGATGTCTAGCAAGTCTTCTACAAGCTGTGCTTGGAGTTTTGCATTGCGTTCAATGGTCGCTAGGGCCTGATTTGCTTTATCAGGCTGCAACTTTCCAGTTTGCAGTATCTTTGCCCAACCCAAAATGGGGTTCAAGGGCGTTCGCAGTTCGTGAGAAAGGACTGCCAAAAACTCATCCTTCACTCGGTTTGCTTGCTCTGCCTCGGCTCTTGCAGTCCGTTCTGCCTCATACAATTGAGAACGGGAGATGGCCTGAGCGCACTGCCGAGTGAGGGCAAGAATGAACTCGCGATCGTCCTGATTTAGTAGCCTGAACTGCTTGAATGAAAGAGACAGCCCTCCCACAGCTTTTCCTTCCACAATCAATGGCAGCGAAATCCAGGATTGGAAAGGAAGCTGCTTGTAGATGTCTGCGAGATGAGGGTAACGAGCAAGCCGCTCAGCTAGAGGTTCCGCCCAAACAGGCTGTCCGGTTCGTACTGCATCGGCTAGGGGAAAGGATGAATCGATCGAAAACTGGCGGTAAGTTTCTTCTTGATATACTCCATACCCCACTGTTCGCACGATCTCCAAGGTTGTGCCGTCTTTGCTGAGCAGCACCATGAGCGCGGCATCTGCCTCTAGAGCCGCTGTGCTCTGCTCCACAATCACGTCCGCTACTTGAACGGGCGTTAGGGATTCTGAAAGAGCAGCTGTTACCATTTGTAGGCGAGCTGTACGGTCGGCAGCTATCTCGGCGGCTTGCTTCGCCTGTTGAGCGGTGTGATAGAGGCGGGCATTGTCAATGGCGATCGCGGCCCGACGTGCCAGATCTTCAGCTAACCTCAGATCGTCCATACAGTATCGACGATTTGATTCGGTAAACACAAAGGAAATGCTGCCCAGTATTCGTTCCCGCGCTTGCAGCGGTGCAATGACGCAGGACTTCAACCCTACTCCCTGTAATATTTTTAGATAGTCGGGATTCGATACAGTTGACGCGAGCTGCTCATCGGTGATGTCGATCGCAATTTCACTTCGCCCGGTTTTCATCACCTCAGAAATGCCGTATCCGTCGTCTAATTTTCTGGGAAAGCGTTGAGCTAAATCCCACCCTAACTGCACCTTTTCGGGATTGGAATGGGCAACCGCAACGCGGCTAATCGTATGGTCGTCATTCAACAGATCCACACAGCACCAGTCTGCAAAATAAGGTACGGCTAACCTTGCTACGCTCTGGAGAGTTTGTTCATAGTCTAGAGACGATGCCAGCGCTGCACTCACCTCAACCAAAAAGGACGATCGCTGCAAATCAGCTTCTATGGCTGAACGGGCAATTTGCTCCTTAATCTGCTGCCGGATCAGTTGAGCACGTTCGGCTTCTGCCTGTTTGCGCTCTGTAATGTCTTTGTTGATGCCAATGAAAAAGATAGGATTCCCAGCTTTGTCATACACCGTCTTAGAGGTTGTTTCGATCAGCACCAGAGATCCATCTTTTCGTACACAGGGAATTTCGCCACAAAATTCGCCCGTTTCTCGGATGAATTGAATAATTTGAGCCGTCATCTCCGCTCTAAGATCTGGATGATGGAGAAAGTTGATGGGTTGACCGATCGCTTCGGCGGCTGTGTAGCCAAAGATTTTTTCAGCATTGCCTAGCCAGCGCTGAATGTTGCCCTCTAGATCCGTTAACAGAATGGCATCAGGCATCTGTTGCAATGCGGTATCCGAAATCAGAAGTTCAGCTTCTGCTTGTTTGCGTGCCGTAATGTCATGCATTACTACAACAGCGCCCTGTTTTTCGCCATCAAGATTATGAGTTGCCTGCCCGTTTGCCGATAAGAGACGTGTCTCTCCTTGTTTAGGCGCGATCACCATCTCAACATCTCGCACCTGCTGACCTCGCAGCGCTTGATACAGAGGAATATCCTCTGTATTCATAAGAGTTTTACCATCAGGGAGATAGAGGTCATATTGGTCTGCCCACTGCTCTGGGGGCAAGGGCTGCTCAGACATACCGTGGAACGATCGAGCGGCTTTGTTGAAGAGGATCAGCCGTCCATCTTGATCGCAGGCAACAATTCCAGCTTGAACGTTGTCTAACAGCACGTTGAGGAATTCCTGCTCTTTTCGCAGTCTGGCTTCCGTCTCCTTGCGCTTAGTAATGTCCTGAAAATAAGCTGAAAGACCGCTTGGAGACGGAAGAAGACGGACGATAAACCATCGCTCTAACCACGGATAAAACTCTTCAAATTCGATGGATAGCTGCTCTATAGCGGCTCGATGGCACTGCTGATATAGCTGAGAGGCAGCGTCAATGCAGAATAGATCCCACACCGTTTTGCCAATCAAAGTTGTGCGATCACCTCCCAACAGTTCTTCTGCCTTCTGGTTGAAATAAGTACAACGCCCAGTTAGGTCAAGCGCGAAAAACGCCTCAACCATGTTTTCCACAACAGTAGCTAGCTGTTCTTCAGCCGTTTGAGACTGAAAAGATAGCTGCGCTAATGGCGTCAGTGGTTGGAGGCGATCGCTGTTGGACTTGGCTTGGTCAAGACTCATGGGGCGGTACTTTCTACTATCAATACAAATTCAAAATCACTGACGAACCACTAAGCTGGCAATCGTTGAGATGAGGTGATTGAGTTCAACTGGTTTTGAGATATTCACTTGGAGTCCGGCAGTGAAGACTTGCTGTTGCTCATACTCTCCGGCATAGGCAGTGAGCGCGATCGCTACCTGTGCCGCCCTGTTCTGGCGACTGATTGCTAACTATCCTAATTTACCCAAAAGCAACTCGTCATCCGACTAGGTTGCCTCAGAGACGGATAAGGCGCAACAAGGTTGCCTCTCAATTCGCTTGAACTTCTCCCACGTTCCCGGAAGGATGATGCGCTGATCTAGGAGCTTTTAAAGGTCGGTAGTCATGACGACTCTTCCTGCTCCCTCGCTATCTGCTTGATTGCTATGTCCATTAAGGACGATCGAGGAGGGACGATCGCCCCTGACAGTCTTCGCTTTTACGCTGCTCCCTTCGCGCAGCGGGTAGTCTTGCCGCTCTCCGAACAGGATTCAAACGTTAGCTTCTTGGAGACGATCGCCGTTTCTGTCGCTTTTACTTTGTCTTGCAGATCTTTGGGCACTGCCGCTCCCGTCTTGCCGAGATATAAGATGTCCGTCTTGTCGAGGCCCAAAGAGTAGACCTCCCCTTTGAGAGTATTTTTGCTGGCTAGGTCAGCTAGGTAGGCGATTGCCAGATCGATCCGCTTCACTGCACTGGTCAGCACTGCCTTCGGCGCAACTTCGAGCTGGTCTGCTGTATTGCCAAAAGCGTAAACACCCTTGTCTGCTGCTGTTTGCAGCACCGTCGGTGAGGCGTTGTCCAGCCATTGATAGATCACGTCTGCGCCAGCAGAGATCAGCGCTAGGGTTGCTTCTTTGGCTCTAGCGACATCGTTCCAATCGCCCGTAAAACTAGAACTCACCTGCACATCGGGCTTCACCGACTTCGCCCCTAAAATGAAACCCCGCAGTTCATCCTGAGTTGCCTGAAATTCTTGCCCCGCCAGGTAGGCCAGCTTGCCCGATTTGCTGAGAGTTGCGCCCACAATGCCACAAAGATAACTGGCTTGAAGGTGATCGATTTGTAAGGCAGCAATATTGCTGCCAGTGGCTGCACCGTTCACGCCAATGAAGAAAGTTTTGGGAAACTGAGGAGCTACTTGCTTGATCGCTGCCTCGAATT
>DATNQR010000018.1:0-8329 GCA_036703905.1 Thermosynechococcaceae cyanobacterium | reverse complement strand
GAGCCGCATCCGGTGTGGTAGGAGGAAAGACGAACTCGGCAAGGGAAGCATCCAGGGGCGCAATAGCAGCGCCCGGTTTGACTTGACAGTGAATGAGACCAACCGTGACGTTATCGTGACCATTTTGCTGGTTGGCGATCGTCACCCAGCGCTGGCTAGCCGTCGCCAGGTCAATCTCGCCATTCAACAAAGGCAGCAGTTCAGCCTGCCAGTTCTCCTCAATGAGATCGTTGTCGCTCAGTCCATCGGAACACAGCAGAAACACGCAGTCCTCTTCCAGGACAAACCGTTGAACTGTCGGGTGTAGAGCAGAGGAATTCCCCATGCCCAAAGCCTGAACCAGCGCCCCTGAGCCTGGCTGCTGCAAAGCCTCGCGGTAGAGCGCATAGCCTAGGCGGACTTCCCTAGCGGCCAGATCATCATCCTGTGTCACCTGATGGCAACCCGTTCGGGTGATGCGGTAGGCCCGACTGTCGCCCAAATGGGTCAAGTAAAGTTCGTGGGATTGCACTAGCGCCATCACTAGAGTTGTGCCCATGCGCTGGCGTTCCTGCCGTTGTTCGCTGTCGTTGCGCTGGCTGATCACATCATTGGCCGCGAGGACGGCTTGCTCTAGTTGAACGGTCAGGTTGCCCGCATCCAGAGGAGCCGGTAGAGAGTGCAGGCGCTTCTGCACCGTAGCGATCGCCAACCCAGAAGCCACTGCGCCACCTTCATGTCCTCCAATGCCATCACAGACAACTACCAGGGGCAACTCGATCGAGGAAGCATCCAGGACTGAGTTTGATACCGATCCGGCGGGTGGATAGCAGGCATCCTCATTGCGTTGCCGCGTTGGGCCTTGATCCGTTTGAGTGGCAAGCTGGATCTGGCGAGTCTGCGATCGACTGCTCTGGGCGATCGCCCGATCCATTAGCGCCCCCAACTGCTCCACACTGCGTATCTGCCCCTGAGTTAGCTGCTGACACACAGCCTTCAGAAAGTCAGCGATTTCGGGCTGCGCTTCGGGCAGCCAGCGCCGCCACAGTTGTCCCAGTTCCATGAGGCTAGACGTTGAGCGCGGATCGCAGGACAATTCCAGCACCCGCAGCAAGGAACCTTCCACCCGCAGTCGATCGGGGTCAAGCAGGGCTGCAGCGACACCCTCTGTGCTGAAGGGTTGCCAGAGGCGAACCATCTGACTCAGCCAAACCAATTGCCTCAGTCCGGGAGTTTGTTTCCACACCTGGGCGAGCGCTGGCAGCAGCAGAGATTCACTTGGCTTACCATGCTGATCCTGCACTCCTTCTCCATAGATGGGTGCTTGTTCCAGCAGCACCAGATTGGGCCCAGCTCGCTTACGGGAAGGGCTGACGATGCCGTAAACCTGGGGAACCTGAGGATAGTAGGCAGACAAGCGCAGGTAAGGCTCGATCGTCGCAGGGGGATCTTCAGGAAAATCGGGCAACAGTCCAGGCTGAGTATCCAGCACCACTTGGCTGTGCTTCACCCGATAGCGCCCCCGCAGCAGATCCCCTGAGCGTAGGGATTCGCCGCCGATCGCCCACAAATAGCGTTTGGGTATGGGCGATCGGCATTGGTAGCAAAACTTGTGGCCTTCAGGATTGAGAGCCTGACACACAGGGTTGGGACAGAAAATGATGGCGGAGGCGCTTTGCATGAAAACTGTTTAGCAGGGCGGCCGTTGGCTGACCTATGGGTTTGTTTGATCTTCCTATCCAATACTCTTAATGTTAAACCCTGAAGTTTTGGACAAGCCAATCTGGGAATCTTAAGGATTCCTCTGATCTCAATGGCCGCTCAGTATTCTTAGCAGCCTATCTGGAAAGTCTGCGATCAGCCCATCCACCGAAAGGTCTATCATTCACCCACTACAGAGTGGGAACTCGATTGCCCGGAACGGGCAACTGCTGAGGAAATCAATCGTCCTCCGAGTTTAAGCAACTGCCGTGAAGCACTGGGCAAGCGCTGTCCCTGAGTATCCGAGCATAACGCCGGATCGATGAGCGGGTCATGAAACACCACCAGCACTCCGTCGGCTGAAAGTCCTGTAATCCAGTTCCAGCGTCGGTTTGCCGAGGTCGATCGCATCGAACGCTGCCAGCGTGTTTTTTGGTTGCTAGCCCTGTGCGTCTCGATGACTTTAGTTATCCAATGAGCAAATAGGAAAAAATGACCCTGTTTCTACTTGAAACAGGGTCAAAGAGCGTAGCCTATGCGCCGACCTCGGAGACTTCTGAAGCGATCGTCGCTTTTGCCTTCTCTCGATCCAACCGTCGCTTGCGGGCATAAAGCTGAATCGTCGCTGCCATCGCAACCACCATGGCAAACACCGTCCAGGCAGCGCCACTTGTGGGAAAGTTGTCCTTAAAGATTCCCAGCATCACCACCAGCACCAGAAACACCGTCGGCACTTCATTGACAGCGCGAAGTTGGTTGCTGCTGAACTTGCACTCATCTGCCGCCAACTGCTTCATCAGCCGTTTGCAGTAGTGATGGTAGCCGATTAGCCCCAGCACTAGCGCCAGCTTGATATGGAGCCAAGTTTCGTGCAGAACTTGAGGCTCAGTGTAGATCAGAGCGATCGCCATGGCGATCGTCAACAGCATTCCCGGAGTCATGATGATGCCGTAGAGACGCTGCTCCATGATCTGAAACTGCTGCTTCAGGATGCTACGGGCGGGTTCTGCCTGTTCGTTAGCTTCTTGATGGTAGATAAACAGCCGAGGCAAATAGAACAGGCCACCAAACCAGGTGACGAATCCAACAATGTGAAATGCTTTGAACCAGTAATACGCCATGCTGAACTCTCTTAATGCTTGAGCCTCTTGGTGTTTGAGCTTTGGCCCTCGGTCTTCTGGATGGCGACGCTTCGATCAATAACCCAAGATCCCAGCCATGAAGTTCGATCGTTAAACCGATTGCTTGAACAAATTATCAACATAGATTGGGGCAACCTGTTGATCGCACTCTCCATTCTGCAACAAAAAGAGAGACAGCGCAGCCGCGAACAGCCGATCCTGATCCCAAGCCGCATGGGACTCCAGGTAGCCTGTGAGCGCATCGTGAAGACCTTCGGGAATTTCTGCCAGGATGCTTACAGTCGTATTCATGAATGAACCTCAGAGAATGCTTAAGCGTGAACGATTTTCAGGTGTAGCCTTTCAGACACAGGCGTTTCAGCCCAGATTCCAGTCCCAGACCCTAGGCCCAGATTCTCAGAGCAGAAGCTTGACATACAGAATTTTTGTCTACGGATTCTTGTTTACGGAGCGGACGATCGTTGGAAACTGGAATCGAGACTGCCGGATCAGAACTTCACACCCTGTAGCAGAGAGAAGATAGCGCAGCGATTGGACAGCACACAGCGCGAGACTCCGGCACTGTCCTCTCCTTCAACGGCTTATCAACTGCTCTGGGTTAACAAGCTCGTACCAACTGGATTTCAGACTGCTTCGCTTCCCAAGTGCCCCATTGTGCTCGGGCCAGGGCAAAATTGTCAACGTTCAGTTGAACTGCAAGTCAGAGGAAATAAGAAGATATGTTAAGAAATATCTGAATTCAGTCCCCTCCTTCGTAGAGAAACTTTACGTTGGTCTAGATCTGTAGCAAAAACAGGCATCGATCGCTACCCACAGCCTTAAGCCACACAACCCCGATTCCTGCGTTCACCCTGGGGAAAACTCTTTACCTTCTGTGGGAAAACTTACTCAGCTTGTGGAAAACTTGTGGAGAGTCTGGGGAAAACTCCAGAAAACCTAAGGTGCAGGATAAGAATTGCAAACTCATCCGTGAGGATGACAGATTCTCCTTTAGAGCTAATCAACTTGCCTAATCCAGCAGTTCTCCTTGCTGGGCGTGGATGCAGAAGCCATCAGAAAAGACGATCGCAGGTTCTCCCTCAGCATGGAGAAATCCTTCAGCATTCAGAGAAAGGTGAGTCGGACGATCACAGACGATCGCGATCTTGTCGTAGGGATATATCCAGCCGCAGTGTTGAATTAGCTTTTGGTTCAACTCCCACATTGGGGGATCGTGGGTGCAGTGAAGCACCGCAATGAAAAAATCAAACTCACAGCTTCCAAGAATGTAAGACTCAGGCAAAAGATGATTCGTGGCATCATCGTAGAATGCTTGAAAAAGCTCAGCTCCGATCAGTTTTTCAAGCTGGTAGTCAATTAGTGTAGAAAAATTGACCGACAAAGCTGGGGAAAGCTGCCGGGAAACCGAGTCGAAAACCTTTATGCCCAGTTGTTTTTTAAACCAGTGAAACAGTCGATCGTGGAACTGCTTTCCTAGCTTCAATGCCAATCGTTTCCCTAGCGACTGATCGGGATGAACTCGCTGTTGAAGATATTGCAGAGCAGCGTAGGGACTTTGGCAGAAAATAATTTCAGGGGGTTCTCGACGGATGACACTGTAGGCTTCCCGAATCACTGCCGTGGTTTTTTCAAAGTCAACTCGATCGGTGCAGAGGGCGATCGATCGCCACTTCTCGCGATACACAGCAATCTGCGCCTCTTGGTCAGGGGTTAGTTCATAGATCAAAGCTCACACTCCTGCCAGCAAATTGAGTCGATCGCCTTGCAACTCAGCGCTAAAACTGTCTTGACCAATCCTCCAACCAGCGTTCCACCACCACTTTTGTTTGCGTAAAGAACTCTACTGCCTGCTTGCCCTGGCCGTGCAAATCGCCAAAGAAACTCTCTTTCCAGCCGCTAAACGGAAAGAAGGCCATTGGCGCGGCTACGCCGATGTTAATTCCAATGTTTCCAGCCTCAGCTTCATAGCGAAACTTGCGGGCTGCGGCCCCACTGCGGGTAAACAGACACGCCATGTTACCATACTGCCCACGATTGACTAGAGCGATCGCTTGGTCGATTGTCTCCACGGAGATTAGGCTCAGAACAGGCCCAAAAATTTCTGTTTGGGCGATTCTGCTGGCGGGGTCGACATTCTTCAAAATGGTCGGACGGATAAAGTGGCCCTGCTCGTAGCCAGGAATTTGCGGCTGGCGACCGTCGATTAGCAGTTCTGCGCCTGCGTCTGCGCCTTGCTGAATTAGGCTCTCGACTCGATCGCGGCTCTGGGCTGAGATTACTGGGCCCATCTGTACAGTTTCTTCTAAACCGTAGCCGACGACTCGCGATCGAGCTGCATCGGCGATCGCTTCGGTGAAGGTTTTGCTGGCTTCCCCCACGGTAAGGGCAATAGAAGCCGCCAAACAACGCTGTCCGGCGCACCCAAAGGCACTGTCCATGACAATCCGCGTAGTCATGTCTAAATCAGCGTCCGGCAGCACAATGACGGGATTCTTCGCTCCGCCCTGACACTGGGCCCGCTTGCCGTTGGCGGCAGCGCGACTGTAGACGTATTTAGCAACGGGAGTAGAGCCGACAAAGCTGACGGCCCGAATCAGGGAATGATCCAGGATCGCGTCCACTGCTTCTTTTGCACCATTGACTAAGTTCACCACTCCTGGCGGTAAACCGGTTTGCTCCAGCAGGTGCATTACCTTCTGCATCGTCAGGGGCACTTTTTCAGAGGGCTTGATCAGGTAGGTATTGCCACAAGCGATCGCATAGGGCAGAAACCAGAACGGAATCATCCCCGGAAAGTTAAATGGCGCGATTACCGCCGCGACACCGATCGGTTGCCGAATCAGAATCTCATCAATGCCCCTGGCGATGTCTTCGGAGTTGTAGCCCTGCATCAGCAGGGGGATTCCGCAGGCAACCTCCACATTTTCGATCGCCCGTTGCATCTCGGCACGGGCTTCTGCTAAGGTTTTGCCGCACTCTTGGGTGATGGTCTGGGCCAGATCGTCTAGATGCTCCTCCAACAGGAACTTCAGCTTGAACAAGTATTGGATTCGATCGCCCGCCGGGACTCGTCGCCAAACCTGAAATGCGGTGTGAGCGGCTTGGGCAGCTCGATCGATGTCACTTGCGGGTGAGAGCGGCACTTGAGCCAGCACTTCCAGCGTGGCCGGGTTGACTACATCCAGAAATTCTGTAGCTGCTGAATCGCACCACTCGCCATTGATATAGTTATGCACGGTCAGTTTCAATGCCCGCTCCCCTAAATCTTTTTGTCTCGCTACAAATCATCTGTGTAGCCGAGAGCAACTTGTTTTCTTACCTTGTTTTCCTACCTTACCAGGGTCACAGCCTTGAGCAAGTTCTTTACCGATGAAAGAGTGGTAGGTTTGACCAGAAAGCGATCGATCTAAGCGCTATCTCTGTCTTAGTTTCACAATTTGCGTAATGCCATGCCCTTGATTAAAGTTCAGACCACGGCCCGCCCGGAACCTCCCGAAACTGAAGCGCTATTGAAGCAGCTCTCCGTCAGTTTAGCTAGGCACACAGGTAAACCAGAAGCCTACGTGATGACTGCGTTGGAGCCAGGAACTGCTATGACTTTCGCAGGCACGATCGATCCAGTTTGCTATGTAGAAGTTAAAAGCGTGGGCAATATGAAGCCTGAGCAAACTGAGGCAATGAGCCAAGAGTTCTGTCAGCAAATCAACGCAGCGATCGCGGTTCCCATTGATCGAATCTACATTGAGTTTTCTGATGCAAAAGGCTTCATGTGGGGCTGGAATGGGTCAACTCTCGGCTGATTTGCGGCTTAGATTTCCCAGTTTGAAACCTACAGCAAAAAGCCTCTGGCTGAGCAGAGGCTTCTTACGCTGTGATTCAATTAACCCATGCTTTTAGAGGGGAGAGTCTAAATTCACTGGGCCACCTTTCTACCTCAATCGAAACGGGCAACTAGTATGCGCCGCGACGGGTGAAGGCGTAGTACAGGAACAGTGCAGCGATCGCGCCCAACACAGCAACCACGATACCGCCAATGCTCAAGCCCGCGCCGGTCAGCGCCAACGTCCCGGTGGTAAAGAAGGTATACAGGCTACCTCCCAAGAAAGCACCCACAATACCCAAAATCATAGTTCCGAGAATGCCACCGCCTTGATTACCAGGATAGATTGCTTTTGCAATTGCGCCAGCGATCAGACCCAACACGATCCATGCAAGAATATCCATGACTAATGCTTTCCTTTACTTAGTGTTTTCTCATCGGTTTCGGCACTGGCTGTATCTCAATCTTGCTGTTAGCAAAGTTAGAAATTACGGAGCCTGGAGGAATCAAATGCTTGACCCGTGTGCCTGTGTGTTATGTGTATAAGTTAGCAACTCCCCCTCTCCATTAGCGCCTTCCCCAAGAGTGAACCTTTCTCTGGCTGAAGTCTGAGGACGAGCCTTACCTGGACTACTTCTCTAGACGCAGAACGATCACAGCTTTGGTTCAGCAACTCATGGGAGTTCCAGCAGGTCGGCTCATAACTTCAAGAAATTGCGCCTGACAAGGCTATACGGGACTAGGCTAGGTCGCGGATAATAGAAGACCGATCGCACTCCGTTGAACCATGCCTGATAGTTTCCCTCCGACCACGTTTCGCACGGCTGTCCAGACGGGTGAGTTTCTAATTACTGCCGAAGTTGCTCCGCCCAAAGGGAGCGATCCTTCCCACATGTTGCAGATGGCTCACTCCTTGAAAGGGCGCGTCCATGCGGTCAACATCACGGATGGGAGCCGAGCAGTGCTGCGGATGTCGTCTTTGGCGGCTTCAGTGATTCTGGTACAAAACGGCATTGAGCCGATCTGTCAGGTGGCCTGCCGCGATCGCAACGTGATCGGGCTACAAGCAGATTTGATGGGCGCTCAGGCTTTGGGAATTCGCAACATTCTGGCGCTGACGGGCGACCCAGTGAAGGCGGGCGATCATCCTGGCTCCAGAGCGGTATTTGAACTGGAATCGGTGCGGCTGCTACAACT
This sequence comes from Thermosynechococcaceae cyanobacterium, assembly GCA_036703905.1. Classification (GTDB taxonomy): domain Bacteria; phylum Cyanobacteriota; class Cyanobacteriia; order Leptolyngbyales; family Leptolyngbyaceae; genus DATNQR01. Next base: position 490 of record DATNQR010000018.1, on the reverse strand, counting down.
GATCCACAGGCTGAATGACGGTTTGGATTTTAACCAGAAACCCCTGACTGATGGAGCAACAGAACTGTTTGTGGGAGCCGCGATCGACCCCCAGAGCGGCAGTTGGTCGAGCTTGCAGAAACGGTTTGAGCGCAAACTGACGGCTGGGGCGCAGTTTTTCCAAAGTCAGCTAATCACTGATTTTGATCTCCTAGAGAAATTCATGACTCAGATCGCCACGGATTGTCGCAAGCCGGTTCTTGCAGGAATTTTTCTGCTCAAGTCTGCTAAGAATGCCCAGTTCATCAATCGCTGTGTACCAGGGGTACAGATTCCTGACGACCTCATCGATCGCCTCGCCCAGGCTGCTGACCCGCTCCAGGAAGGAATGCTGATTGCAGCCGAGCAGGTGAAGCTAGCCAGCCAGCTTTGTCAGGGAGTTCACCTAATGGCTGTGAAGCGCGAAGATTTGATTTCGCAAATTCTCGATCTAGCGGGAATTGCTCCATTA
>DATNQR010000017.1:0-11011 GCA_036703905.1 Thermosynechococcaceae cyanobacterium | reverse complement strand
GACCGCGAAGGTGGAACGTTGGACACCACAGAAGCGCTTAAAGGCTTCGGGCTTCAGCGCTTGCACTTGCTCGTAAGTCATCAGTTCCCCCAGATCAATGCTTCACTGCTGCCTCTATCCTAGACTTTTGCAAGAGTTCTTATAAACAGCAATTGGGCGAAAACCATCCTTCTGTCGCCGCCAGCCTCAACAATCTGGCAGAACTCTACCGTTCTCAGGGACGTTACGCTGAGGCAGAACTGTTCTACAGACAATCGTTCTCCACCCTGGAACAGCAGTTGGGCGAGAACCATCCCCTTGTCGCCACCAGCCTCAACAACCTGGCAGGACTCTACAAGTCTCAGGGACGCTACGCTGAAGCAGAACTGCTCTTTGTGAAAGCATTGGAGATGTTGGATCGGCAGCTAGGTAGCCATCACCCAAGAACTGTAACCGTTCGTCAAAATTTAGAAAACTTCCGTACCGAGCGATCGGGACCTCCCAAACCATAGCGATCGCTGTTCAGGGTTGTGAAGTGGGTGAGCGATCGACTTTGGGGTAGTAGGGGTCGATCGGCAGTGGAGCCGAACTTTGTAGAATAGTCTGGCGACCCGAAATTGGTATGACTGATGCCGCAAGCAATTCTGAACCAAATACTGGAGCAACTTCAGACTCTCGAACCTGCTGAGCTACAGCAGCTTAATCAAGCAGTTCAAAATCGTCTGGAAAACCTGCAACCCGCTAACCATGCCAATTTTTATTCGGACTTGCTCACTTCTGGACTCATCCGACAGATCAAGTCACCTTCCTCTCAGCAGCCGTCCCGCTCCCTGATTGAGGTTCAAGGAGAGCCAGTTTCCAGGACGATCATTGAGGAACGCCGTTAAATGGCAATCTACTTCGTAGATACCAGCGCTTTAGTCAAGCGATACATCAACGAGATCGGTTCCGCCTGGGTTCTGGACTTATTCAATCCCGCCCTGAAACATGAAATTTTTATCGCCGCAGTAACTGGAGTTGAAATTGTGGCTGCCATCACCCGACGATCGCGGGGCGGAAGCATCAGCACCAGCGACGCTGCAACCATCTGTAGTCAACTGAAAACCGATCTGCAAGCCGACTATCAAATCATCGAAATTACAGAACGTGTGATCAGTTCCGGCATGGCATTGTCTGAAACCCACGGACTGCGAGGTTATGATGCGATCCAACTAGCCGCAGGCGGCGCCGTTAATCAAGCTTGCATCGCCAATAATTTGCCCCCGACTAATTTTGTATCCGCAGACTACGAATTGAATCTAGCGGCTTCAAGCGAAGGACTGATGATTGAGAACCCCAACAACCAGCCCTAATCCAATTCCCTGAGGCACTGGAGTTCAGCCGATCGCCCCCTGTCCCCGCTGGTAGATCTCACGCGCATAATCTGTCCAGGCTCCCTGGCCCCAGTAGCGGAAGCAACTCGTTTGCAGCAGCAGATTGCACAGTAGCGCCTGGCGATATTCCCGGCTACGAGTGACGCTGGGGTCAGCCTGCACGATCGGATCGAACTTTTGGTGAAACTCAGCGCTGAGTTGGTTCATTGGAGTTAGGACATTCTCATAGCCCTGCACCCAACTGCGATCGTTCGTCCAGGAAGAGCCTTCCATATGGAAGTTCGAGTTTCGCTGCTGGGCAGAGGCGATCGCCTGTTCCACTGCTTCTGGGGTGGTGTTCTCTGGTGAAACTCGCTGCCAAATCTGATGCTGTCCGATCGGCTGGCAGGCTGGAAAATCCTCAGGGGTTACGCCAGCCGCCGCGATCAATTCTAGATACTCGGTTCCCGTCATGCCCACCGTCCCGGCTTTGCTGTGACCCATATCGTTCCAGGCTTGCTGGAAAGCAGGGGGAAACTCGTTCATCATCACGCCACCATTTTCGCCATCGCCAATCTGCGATACCAAAGGCGGAATCGAGATTCCATTTAAGGTGCGTCGTCCCAACGTCTTGGCTTCGTAGTAGGGCTGCATCTGCGCCACCAGCTTCGTGTCCGAACCCTGAGTTTTGATCAGCACTGTGATGCTGAGGGTTTCGCCGTGGGAGTTGTGGGCGCTCAGTTGGTGGGGCAGGTGTTTGTCAGGAAGTGATTCTCCTGTCAGGGTTTCGATCGCGTGTTCCTGCACTAACAGCCAGCGATAGCCGCACTCCTTCAGCGCTTTGACGAACTCAAACATCGTGTCTGGATGATTCGGTAAGTGCATTTCTGGGGGCGAAAAGCCCTTAACTCGACCCAACGCCTCCCATCCAAAGATCGCCGCGAAGTGCTGCTGCCACGCCTGGATGTGCAATTTCAAATCAGGAATCGGAGTCGAAGGAACCACGGCATGGCTCCACATTGTGCCCAGCCACTCGACGTAAGGCTGATAGGTGGGGTCGCAGGTGATTCGTTTCAGATTGTCCAGCACATCCGATTGTCCCATTTGCTCCAAGCCCCAGAGCAGATTACCGGAGTAGTCCAGCATGACGCGGGGATTGTGACCCTGCGCCACTAGCTGCGGGATCAATTCACCCATGCGCGAGTAGCACCAGGCAAAGGGGCCAGCGTTGTGATTGTCGGGAATATAGGGATGCTCGAACATGAACTGCAAGTTGCTGATCAGTCCACCGTCATGACCTGCCGGAATTGTCGGCTGGTGCATATGCAGGGCGATCGCGAATCCGGCTGAGATGTTCTCTAAGCGCAGATTTGTCTGGGGCAGAAATACGGGATCAGCACTGGCGGTGACTGCTTGTGCTGCTGCCTCCCAGCCAGCGATCGGCGGTAGGGAGTCGATCGATTCTGGTAGAGAAGACAAGCTGGAAAGGGTGGAGAAAGTCATCAGGAGTGCTGGGCGATGAGGGCTAGAATACGGGCGGCCAAGGTCGTGGGTTGCTCCAGCATTGCTAGATGGCCACAATCGGGAATTTCAGTCACGTTTGCGCCGTCGCCTTGAAATAGAGGATGGAAGCTGGCTAAATGACGAACATATTCCGGGGCCATGATCGGGTCTTGGGCCCCGGCAACGAAGTAAACGGGTTGCTGGAGCTGCGCCACAATTTGCGGTAAGCGATGCACCTCGGCTTCAGTTGTGGTCTCCAGAAGCGCTCCCACTGCCGCTTCGGGATGGGCAATCAAAAAGTCCAGCAGCCGTTGTCGTCCCCAACGTCGATCGAGCTTCTGGGTGACGCTAGCCCGCGTGAAAAGCAGATCTAGTAAGGGCACATGACGGAGCCACCAAGGCCGCAGTTTGACCAGTTTTTGCCCCGCCGATCGAAACCGCTCAAACTCTTCTTTGAGGTAAATACCGCCGCCAGAGTTGACGCAAATCACGCCTTGCACTTCCTGGGGAAGCTGCTCGGCTCCCCAGAGGGCAATGCTGCCCCCAAGAGAGTGCCCAATCAACCAGACGTTGGAGATTTCTAGCGTTTTGAGCAGTATCACCAGGTCTTTAGCGTAGTCCGACAAACTGAAGCCCACGCAGGGGTCAGCCGCGATCGTCCTGCCTAGCGCCGATTCCCCAAACCCCCGCAAATCGTATGAGAGGCAGGAGTAAGTGGAACAAAGCAGTTGGATGAGAGGTTGCCAGTAGCTGCGGCTGAGGAGCCACCCGTGAATGAAAACTAAAGTAGGGGCTTGGGGCTGGGGTTCCGTCAGGTCGTAGGCGTGCGGAGCGCCCAAAATGTTGACGATCGGCATATCTCCATCCTATCAGGGGAGGGGGCTAGGCTGACGGCAGGAGTTTCTTGGGGGTTTTAGGTAGTGCAAGTCAGGAAGGCTCTCCCCCATCCCTAGGACAAAGGCATCTAAAGTTTATTAATATGCCTAACGCCCAAGTTGAGCGGTAATGAGAGAACTTGAACGTAGCGCGAAGACTCTGCACCGTCTGCTCCACATTGTTGAACCGTGACACAAAGGAGTGACTAGAAACTACAGTCTTTTCAGTAACTCATCGTACTCATCGTGTGCCCCAATCCAGAACCAATAAATGTGGTCGTCTGACTCCAGCAACCCTAAAACTCGGTAGTCAAGGCTGACACGTGCAGAATAAATCGGTTGACGTTGACTCACTCGCTTGAACTGCAAACTGTTGTGATAAGGATCTTCACGCCAGAGTTTATAGGCCTTATCGGTCTGCTCTTGCACTAATGCGGGAAGTCGATCGAGACATTTACGAAACGCTTTTATGACACTCGATTTCATGACTTAGCCGGAAAGGCTTCATTCAAGGAAACCGTGTCACCGCCTTCAATTTCCTGTCGAACCATGCCAGCTAATCGATCCCACTGTTCGTCCGTGGTTGATTCAAACTGCTCTGTCCATCTCTGTTCGTCTTTCAATTCAGCCATGAGACGTGATGCGATCGCATCTTGCTGGTCAGCAGGAAGCTTCTGAATTTCTGAAATGACTTGCTGAAGAAGTTCAGTCATAGGATTAAGAAGGATTTTTCAGAATAAGTGAAATGTTCTAATCTTATCCAATCTCCTGAACTTGGAAGCCGGGGCTGGCGGAGGGCAGACTTTGTGTTTATGCAAAACCTGTAGTGACCCCATAGCCCTATCCTCGGCCTCTCTTAACACAGATCCCCGGCTTCTCTGAAGAAGTCGGGGATCTAAACTGTTGAATTTTAGAGAGGCAGCATTAAGAAACCGACACAGCTACAAACATCAGGATTCCCACCAAGGCGATCGCACCGACTCCTAGGATCAAGTAGTTCCGTTGTTGAGCTTTGGTCGGTGGCTCGGCCTCATACATCTTAGGCTCGATCGCGTAGTTGTTCAAACGGCCGCCTTCTTCGATGGTGTAGCGCATGAATGATCCTCAATGTTTCAATTAGAGTAACAAAACTTGTTGTAATATTTGCGCTTCTTAAGAAAGATTTGAGAGAAGTGAAGGAAGATTAGCGGGTGAAGGCTACGACGATCGTGCTGCTCAAGCCTGATCTTGGCGACCTCTATGCCCTGCACCCAACCAATCTCAAGCCCCGATCGTGCCTGTTGTCGGAGAACTGGGGCTGGCATAAACTTTGACAGGGATGCGACCTGCTTGATAGGCCAGCCGTCCGGCTTCGGTGGCTAAATTCATTGCCCGTGCCATCGCGGCTGGGTTCTGGGCCTGGGCGATCGCAGTGTTGATTAATAGAGCATCTGCACCGAGTTCCATCGCTTGGGCGGCTTCGCTGGGAGTGCCAATTCCGGCATCCACTACCACGGGAATTTTGGCATTCTCAATAATGATCTGAATATTAGCGGCGTTTCTGATGCCCTGGCCAGAACCGATCGGTGACCCCAAAGGCATCACTGTCGCGCAGCCGGCTTCTTCCAGTCGTCTGGCCAGCACGGGATCGGCATTGATGTAAGGCAACACAGCAAAACCTTCTTTCACCAGTTTTTCGGCAGCTTCCAGAGTACCGATCGGGTCGGGTAGCAGGTACTTAGCATCCGGGATCACCTCCAGCTTGACGAAGTGATTGTCCTCTTGCCCCAGCAGTTTGGCCATTTCCCGTCCCAACCGCGCCACCCGGATCGCTTCCTCGGCGGTTTGGCAGCCAGCAGTGTTGGGTAGCATCCAGATCCGGCTCCAATCCAAAGCTTCCGCCAGTCCTTCATGTCCGGGAGCGTTGGTTTGAACTCGCCGCACCGCTACGGTAACGATCTCGCACCCACTAGCGGCAATGCTCTGGCGCATTTCTTCAAAGTTGCGGTACTTTCCAGTTCCGGTCATCAGGCGCGATCGAAAAGTGCGACCGGCAATGGTGAGGCGATCGTCCACAGTACGGTCAAACGGTTTAGCTAAAACTTGCGTGTTCATGGTTTCTCAGGCAGTAGTGTCCTAGTGTCTCAATCAGTCAGCAAAGATTATTCTGGCTCCTGTCCCAGGGCCTGCAGTTGCGCTCTAAGGCGATCGATCTCGGACTGGGCCTGCTGCGATCGCTGCTCGGCGGCTTCAGCCCGTTGACGCTCTTGTTCAGCCCGTGCGGCCAATTGCTCATAGGACTCAAAAGGCTGACCATCGGGACGGTAAAGGACTAGCTGCCCTTCTGTGCCCAACTCCAAGCGAACCTGGAGCCGAGGACTTACCCAGCCTTCGATCGCGGCAATTTCCTCCAGCCGATCACCCTGCCGCAGAAAGCCGCCTAGGTTGAGGCGATCAGGATCGTAGAGGTAATACTCCTCTACCCCGTAGCGCTCGTAGAATTGAAACTTGCGGGTCATTTCAGGAATCGTGTTGCTGGGTGAGATTACCTCAAACACTACCTGGGGCGGAACGTTGTCTTCCTTCCACTGCTGGTAGGAGCCGCGATCGCCCTTCGGTCGGTCAAACACCACCATTGCATCAGGAGCCTGACACCGCTTGTTGTCGCCTTCCACCGGATACCAGAGCAAATCCCCTGCCACAAACACCAGGGGATCGTCGTTGAAGAGCCAATCCAGACCTTTTTTGATGTAGACAATGCACTCAAACTGTTGGGTGTTGTCTGCCATAGGCTGCCCGTCGGATTCTGGGTAAACGATCGAGGCTGGAGTGGTCACCATAGTTAGTCCCATTAGCTCTCCCAACTGTTGCCACCGCAAATGCCTAGGCACTGGGACTTTTATTATGCCGGAAATGCTGGGCCTATCCGCAACAGCACAGCAAAGGGGCAACGAAAAATCCATTGCCCCTGACGTTTGCTAACCTGCATTGCATTGTCCCGCTAGCCCAGATTCTAGTCAGCCGAAACTGCATTCACATCAACCGTGCTGGCTTCAGTGGTTGTAGCAGTGGCAGTTTCAGTCTTAGCGGGCTTCAAACGCTCCAGCAGCAGTTGGGAAACTTCAGCCACCAGCAGCGTCGCAATTACGCCATCATCAATCCAACCCACGATCGGCAAAAAGTCGGGCGAAATATCGATCGGACTTAGCAGATAAAGCAGCGAACCCAGAATCACCCAAATCCGGTACTTCGGATTGCGAATCGCATTGCGATACCAGCTGTAAACCGCCTGAATAGAAAAGTTCATAATTAAATCCTCCAATTACCTTTGATCTTGTCAGACTAGGCTAAATAATTCTGGTGTGGATATCATCCAACTTCGGGAGAGTAAGCAATACCTCTGGAAACCTGGACTAGAAATTCAGAAATTTGGGAGCTAACCCGCCGCAATTTCGTCGTGAATGCAGCCACTTATCTCTAAAAGTGCAGCCACTCTCTAAAAGTGCAGCCACTTATCTCTAAAATTGAATTGCCCTAGGGCAAGGACTGTGCGGAGGCAGAATAGACCGTGAATATTGGCGAAATTTTTCAGAAAGGTGGGGCAACGATCGTGCCCCTGCTAGTGCTCTCGATTCTGTCGCTGAGTGTGGTGATCGAGCGGTCGTGGTTTTGGTTTGGAGTATTGTCGAAGGAACGGGCGATCGTAAACCGAGTGCTGGATACGGCGCGGCAGGATTGGTCGATCGCTGCTGAAACGGCACGACAGGCCTACGATCAGCCGATCGGACGGTTCTTATTTAGTCCGCTTCAGCTCAAGCGCCCCGACCCGGAAACGTTTCGCTTGGCCCTAGAGGCTTCAGCAGACGATGAGCTAGCCTCCATGCGGCGGGGCGACAAAGTGTTGGAAGCGGTGATTGCCTTAGCTCCCTTGCTGGGGCTTTTGGGAACCGTGGTCGGCTTGATTATTGCCCTTCAGTCGATTCGGATTGGCGAGGTTGCCACAGAATCTTCCACAGCAGGTGTAGCTGCGGGCATCGGCGAAGCGCTGATTTCCACTGCAGTCGGACTGGTGGTAGCGATCGCTACTCTGGTGTTCTATCGAGTGTTTCAAGGCTTTCTTGCCCATCAGGTAAAAATATTTCGCAAGTCGGGGAACGAGCTGGAGTTGCTCTACCGCCAGCGCTGGGCAGAGCAGCACGGTCGCTACCCAGAGGACGCGATCGCCCCTTCTCAAGTATCGCCACCCCTGCCACCAACTTAGAATCGACTCAGTTCTTGATCGATCGCAACCCCCTGAGACAGTAAGCCCATGAAGATTCACAGCGATACGCCTACAGAAGACGTTCAGATCCAGATCATGCCGCTCATTGACGTGATCTTCTGCATTCTGGTTTTCTTTATCCTGGCCGCCCTCCAACTGACTCGGCAGCAGGGGATCAGCGTTGATTTGCCCAAAGCCAGCACGGGCGCTCCTCAGATGCGGGACATGGTGGTAGTAACGATCGATGCGTCGGGACAGCAGTTTGTGGACAAGCAACCGATCAATCCCGCTCAGCTTCGCTCCCTACTGCGGGACTATCAACAGAAAAATCCCAGAGGTATGCTGGTGCTGAATGCCTCTAGTGGGCGTGCCTATAGCGAGGTGGTGCAGGTGTTGGACACCATGCGGTCTGTGGGAGGCGATCGGGTTGCGCTGTCCACCGCCCCAACCAACGCCAATCAGCTACCGGAAGCTAACTCGGTTCCCAACTCCACAGGTAGGCCGACTGACCCAAGGGCCACTCCGTCGATCTCGCCTTTCCCTCTCTACGGTACTCCTAGCCCTTACTCGCCCAGCAATCCAGGCCAATCTGCGCCGCCAGGGCAGAACCCTTCCAACTCAAATCCGTTGAGTCCAGGAGCGTTGCCCAATTCTCTCCCTGGTTCAGGAACTCAGCGCCCCTAGCGGCACGCCAATTTCTCCTCGGAATCTCTGCCTTTCAACTGACTCAGGCTCCTACCTGAGTGAGAAGCTACACAGAGATGAAGTCTGTAGCTTCGTAGTAAAGCCCATAGCTGGCTGAAAATAACGAAGTTTTAGGAGAAAGCGCAATGAGCGATATTAACAAAACCCACGAGCCAGATTCTAATCCCGATCCGATCACAGGCGAATCCGGTTCCCATCCTGTTGGCACGGGCATCGGAGCCGCAGGAGCAGGAGCAGTGGCCACAACGATCGGTGGGATAGTCGGTGGGCCTGTGGGCGCTGCTGTCGGTGCTGTAGTGGGCGCGGTGGCTGGCGGTCTGGCGGGTAAAAGTGTTGCCGAGCAGATCGACCCCACTGCGGAAGATTCCTACTGGCGCGAGAACTACAGTTCTCGCCCTTATGCAGAATCCGGGCATGAGTATTCGGACTATGAGCCGGCCTACCGCACAGGCTACGAAGGCTACTCCACCTACTACAGCGATGGCGTGACCTACGACCAAGCTGAACCCAATCTGCGCCGTGACTACGAAGCGAAGCACGGCCCCAATGCCAAAGTGGGCTGGGATAAGGCCAAGCACGCCGCTCGCGATGCCTGGGATCGGGTGGAGCGCGCTGTCCCTGGAGATGCTGATCGTGACGGAAAATAGCAAATAGCAAAGGAGAGCCAGGAGGAAGCTTTGCAGCTTCCTCCTGGCTCTTGAGCTTCAGAGTGGAATGAAAGGAACGGTATCTAGAACGCTGGCATAGCGGCAATGGCGGGCTATCACCACGAAAATTTAGACTGGTCGATCGCAAAAGTAGAGTAAATCAAATACTCTATCCAAAATCTGTATATGTATGGTGTTTCGCACAACTGCCGATATTTGGGCTACTCAGGATCGATCGCCAGTCCGCCCAGTTGTTCATACAGCGTAGATAGGGCCGAGTAATCTAAATCTCCCTTTCCTTGAGCCAAGAGCGCATCCATTAATCCCGCCGCCTGTCCCGCTCCAAACAACGGCAGGCTTAGCTCCCGTCCAGTTTGCAGCACGATGTTGATGTCCTTACGAAATAGCTCCAGCTTAAATCCGGGGGCAAAATCTAATTGCAGCATTCGCAGACCGTGAAGCTCCAAGACTCGGCTTTGAGCAAAACCGCCCAATAGCGCCGATCGCACTTTTGCCCCGTCCACACCGGACTTCTTAGCCAGGGTCAGCGCTTCAGCCACCGCCTGCACCGTCAGCGCGACCACAATTTGATTGCAAGCTTTGGTCACTTGCCCCGCTCCAGCTGTGCCAATGTGGACAATGTTTTTGCCCAGAACTTGCAGAATCGGCAGCGCCCGCTGGAACGCTGCTTCGTCTCCGCCCACCATAATCGATAGGGTTCCTTGCTGAGCCCCAATGTCGCCGCCTGAGACCGGAGCATCCAGTGCGTCAACGCCTTGCTCCTTCAGTGCTGTGTAGATCTTTCGAGCTGTCGCTGGGGCAACCGTAGACATATCGATGTAGAGAGAGCCAAGTTTCGCCCCCGCCAGTACGCCGTTTTCCCCCAAAACGATCGCCTCCACATCGGGCGAATCCGAGACGCAGGAAATCACCACATCGGCTTGTTCAGCGACAGCTTGCGGAGATGAAGCGGCGATCGCGCCTCCAGTTTCGAGAGCGACGATCGCTGCTGGGCTGCGGTTGAACACGACCAATGGGTAGCCCGCCTTCAGCAAATTATGGGCCATCGGTTGTCCCATAATTCCTAAACCGATGAAGCCAATTCGTTCCATGAGTAATGGGGTGTGCGACTAGAAATACACGGTCACAAGCTGCTCGAACTGCAATGGGCCAAGGCTGTGGCAACTGAGCCATCGACAGACCGTGGGTAGAGTAACCACGATCGCCTGCCTGAATAGAACTTAACTAATCTTCAATCCAAGTTGAGCGCCATGCTGCCTGGGCTTCGGAGATCGATCGCTCTCGCTGCTTCTTTTGATAGTCTCGTGCCAAAGTTTTGAGTTGGGCCATCAGGCTGCGGATGCGCGCGCGGAGGGCGGTGCTGGCTGCATCCGTGAACTCAACCTCCGTTAGCCGCAGGTGAATGGCCACAACCCGCATAACGGAACCTCTTCCAGGTTCTTCGTTAGTACTGCTTGGCTCCAGCTCGGATTGACTATCTCCCCCATCTATCAAAAGGGACAGGACATTAGGCGTGTTGCCGCCCGCTTCCGAAATATCAGCTTTTGCTGCTGCCTCTAGGATTGCCTGGGGCAGTTTTTTGGGCAGAATGCCAACTTGCTGGAGCAGACGATTGGCCGCATGGGAAGCAGTTTGAAGTTCATCCACGATCGCCTGCTCCAAGTCTCGCTGCCACTGAATCAGATCGGT
>DATNQR010000016.1:0-3123 GCA_036703905.1 Thermosynechococcaceae cyanobacterium | reverse complement strand
AACTGCTCCTGTCCATATGCTGCTGGCGGGAATCCTGCTGAAGATGGGCGGCTATGCTCTAGTTCGGATGAACGTGGGAATGCTGCCAGATGCCCATGTGGTCTTTGCGCCGGCCTTGGTGATCTTTGGCATTGTCAACATCATCTATGCAGCCCTAACTTCCTTTGCTCAGCGCAACCTGAAACGCAAAATTGCTTATTCCTCCATCTCTCACATGGGATTTGTGGCGATCGGTCTGGCTTCCTTCACTGACCTGGGTTTGAGCGGAGCCATGCTGCAAATGGTATCCCACGGGTTGATCGGAGCCAGTCTATTTTTCTTGGTGGGAGCCACCTACGATCGCACCCATACCCTGATGCTAGATGAAATGGGCGGCGTGGGTCAGAAGATGAAGAAAATCTTCGCCATGTGGACAATTTGCTCAATGGCTTCTCTGGCTCTGCCAGGAATGAGCGGCTTTGTAGCTGAACTGATGGTATTCGTCGGCTTTGCCAACAGCGAGGCTTATGATCCCACCTTCAAGGTGATTGTAATTCTCTTAGCGGCGGTTGGAGTGATTCTGACTCCGATCTACCTGCTCTCGAACCTGCGGGAAATCTTCTACGGGCCGGAGAACAAAGAGCTTACTGCTCACGAAGAGTTGGTGGATGCCGAGCCGCGGGAGATCTTCATCATCAGCGCCCTGCTGGTTCCGATCATCGGCATCGGCTTTTATCCCAAGATTCTGACTCACATTTACGATGCAACAACTCTCAGCCTGACGGCCAGGCTAAAGGACTCGCTGCTAGAAATTGCTCACCGGCCTACATCGGTTGCATCAAGCTCGACTGGGGCAAACTCAACTACATTAAATCTGACCAATCTGCAAGCGCTGAAGGCTCCAGAGATCGACTCGATCGACTCGATCGAGTAGCCCCACGCGATCGCTCTCGGTTCCTCAAAACCTCTGGTTCCTATTGCAGAATAGCCGGAGGTTTTTGGCGTGGCTGATTCTCGACGTGGCTGATTGGTGAATACCTCTCATCCCTAAAATCAGCTACGTCAAGTTTGGCTGAAGTTTGCCTGTGCCAGCCGATTGAACAGGAACCGCGACGCAGATGATGGCGATAGGATGTCCTGCGCTGACCGCCCTTTTAGCGACTAGAATAGCGGCCAGTTAGGCAGAGAGGAACGCGATCGATGTCAGAAGCATTGTCAGAAGTTGTGCTGAAGGATCGGGACTACACGGTGATTGTCGCTAAAACTGCTGTTAGTGCTTTTCGATCGCCGCCCGGATTCGAGGATCGCTGGAACGAAGCCCGGAGCGCGATCCTGGCACTGGCTCGCCAGTGCGAAGCCTTTGACCCGGACGGCATCACAGTCTACGTCTCCTCCAGCGATTTAACACCACCTTTTAAGCACTATGGGCAGGTCACGTCCGATCATCTGTCCCAGGTTTTTGATGAGAACTACCCACCGCAAGCTCTGAACTTGCTGGATGGGCTGAAGACAGCGCTGGACAGCTATTTCGATCGCAAAGCTGCTGGACAAACTAAACGAAATGGCGAGATTATTATCGTCCTGATCGACGGGGAACCAGCTGATCGAATGGCAGTGGCTCACGCGATCGTGGAGGCAACTCACAAGCTGGATCAGCCTCAGGAATTGGGGATTGGGTTTGCTCAGGTGGGTGAGGATATCATTGCGCGAGGCTTTCTAGCAGCGCTAGATGAAAATTTGCGCTCAACCGCCGGTGCAAAGTTCGATATTGTGAAGACCAGAGTTCTGGAGACGATCGAGCCAGAGACGCTCACGGCTTTTTTGTTAGAAATCCTTCAGGGTTAGGTTCTGTTGACTTCTAAATCAACATGAGAGCGATACAAGGTGAAGGTGATAAAGGAGTTTGAAGGCGATGCTCCTTGCACCTCTACTTGAATCTTGAATTCACAATGTCAACACAACTTAGCTGTCAGCCATTGAGAGAAATAGGAGAACCTGTTGCACTTTTGGAAGCCTCAAGTATAATCGCAGCAACCATTGTGAGAACTTTAGACCATGAACAAAGGCGAACTCATTGACCAGATTGCTGAAAAAGCCAACGTCACCAAGAAAGATGCTGATGTCATCTTGTCTGCTTTATTGGATGTGATCTTAGAATCGGTTGCTGCGGGCGACAAAGTGACATTGGTTGGGTTTGGCACGTTTGAAGCCAGAGAACGCCAAGCGCGGGAAGGGCGCAATCCTTCCACCGGAAAGCCAATCAAAATTCCTGCAACTAGAGTTCCTGCCTTCAGTGCGGGTAAGGTGTTTCGGGAAAAAGTGGTGGGTTGAGTGGCTCGATCGCGCCAGTCCTAAGCAAATTAAGCCAGAAAAACTTAACGATGGGCGGGGAGTTGTGTTTAGCTTCCCGCCTTTCTGCTGTATAGCCGTAGCCTCCCAGGTTACGACGGGGTACAGGCTTTCAACCTCTGGCGGGGAAAATGCCCTGACACTCCCTATAAGCCCAATGTCCTAGGCTGTCGTTTACAGCTATGGCGAATCAAGTGTTGTAGGGACTTGACTGCTGAAGATCAGCTACAGCCAATTGAGATAGCGCTGATTTTAGGGTAATCATTCAGAAGTTGAAAGAATTTAGCCCGATCGAAACTGCGGGGATCAAGGCGCTGTCCAGAGCGATCCACCGCTCTGTGGGTAGTAATGCGATCGTTCCGCACCCCAGTTTTGGCGACCAACCAAGCTAGAGATTGGTATTGCGCTGGGGTGTAGCCACTGTGCTGGTAGCCGTTGTTGAAGCCATCGTCCGGGCTTTCTAGGGAAATGTGGTAAGCGAAATTGTTGACTGAAGGGGGAAAGCCAGCCTTTGTCTTCACGGCTTCGGTGCCATTGAGTCCAACAAATACTGAATCCCCAGCTCCAAAGGCCCGCTTGTCTGGCGGCACGATGTACACTAATGTCCCGTTCTGCCGAATTAAGGTGTGGTAGCTGGCTTGATCGTCATCATTGGCGTGATATGCGCTGAACAGGTTGATGGCGCTGTCGGCTGATCCCACAGTTTCGTGCAGCACGACGATCGGCGCAAAGTTAACGGGCTGGCCATTTACGTCCCGTAGGTAGCGATCACCATAGTTTGATGGGTCAGCTAGC
>DATNQR010000015.1:0-2972 GCA_036703905.1 Thermosynechococcaceae cyanobacterium | reverse complement strand
CCACAAATGATTACGATCCTGCCATTTCTGGCTCAAACATCGTTTGGGTGGTCGGCGATGGCACGGACTCTGAAATCTATTACAGCAGCAATATTGCGAGGAGCGATCGCTTCAGCTTCACCGTCAGCGATGGTGCAGGCGTCAGCAAGGAACAAAAGTACACGGCTGCGCGACGTTACCACCAATCGAGGAGGAACAATGAACAACACGACGTATCGACTCGCCGCCGGCGTCGCGATCGCAGCAGCCCTCATCCTTGCTTGGCTCAGTCTTGGTGTTGGCATTATTGGGAGGGATGGCGATCCTACCAACCTGATGTACTTTGGGGTGCTCGCCGTCGGGATCATCGGCTCCTTCATCGCGCGCTTCCGAGCTCGTGGAATGTCCCGTGCGCTGTTCGCCACAGCGCTCGCTCAGACCTCCGTCGCCACGATCGCGCTGACCGCCCAGTTGGGCCGCCCCTGGAGCGGACCGCTAGAGCTTATGCTTCTGAATGGATTCTTTGTCGCACTGTTCGCCGGATCGGCGTGGCTGTTCCGTCGCGCCGCGCATGGGTAATTTGAACGAGGCGGGTCATGTGCCGACCGCTCACTTGACCGTTCACTCTTCTCTTTCTCATCCTCTCCAGTCGCATCTCTGGCTTTTCGTCGTTAATCCCACGCTGAGTGTTGAGTCGCTTTAGAGCCGAAAAACTATGGAGGGTAACGATTAGAACACGTTCTCGTGTCTCCTGGATCAAATCACTTGTTAGCATTTCCTTACAGAAGTACGGAAAATGTCACGATTCGCGTGTAGCAAGGGAAGGATAGAACTAAATTCATTTTGAGGATGCAGTGCGAGTACACTCACTAGCCTTGCCAGCATAGGAATTAATTTATGTCAGTGACCGGTCTAATTCAAGGACTCAATGCGTTTCACAGCGACTACTTCACCACAAATCGAGAACTGTTTGAACGACTGTCGAACGGGCAGACACCCGAAGTTCTATTCATTACTTGTTCCGATTCACGGATTGATCCCTGCTTAATCACGCAGTCTCAGCCCGGTGAGCTATTCGTGATGCGGAATGTCGGTAATATCATTCCGTCTTATGGAGCCGCTAGTAGTGCTGAAGCCGCCGGGGTAGAGTATGCGGTAGCTGGAGTCGGTGTGAGGGAAATCATTGTTTGTGGTCATTCTCACTGTGGGGCTATGAAGGGGTTGCTGCAAATTGGCACTCTGAGTGAGCAGATGCCGCTGGTCTACGACTGGTTGAAGCGCCACGGAGAAGCGACGCGGCGGTTAGTGTTAGATAACTATGCGAACCTGGAGCCCGAGCGATTGCTCAAGATCGCGCTCGAGCAGAATGTGTTGACGCAGATAGCGAATTTAGAAACATATCCTGTCATCCGGTCCAAATTGCATAGTGGGCAGCTGAATCTGCATGCTTGGATGTACGAAATAGAGACCGGTAAGGTATTCGCTTATGATGCCGGATTGCGGCAGTTTACGCTGCTGAGGCAGCGCTCCTTCCCGGTGCCCGACCCATTGATTACAGCTATTTCAGAGTAATCAGGGAGACCATGTCGTTTCATTAGAAGGGTCATTCAGCCGATGGAAGTGCGTCTGTTAATGCCTAAGATTCTTGCCGTGGTTCATCAACAAATGGCAAAGAAAGCTGAAAATGGAGGGCATCTCGCTTTCTT
Organism: Thermosynechococcaceae cyanobacterium; assembly: GCA_036703905.1. Classification (GTDB taxonomy): domain Bacteria; phylum Cyanobacteriota; class Cyanobacteriia; order Leptolyngbyales; family Leptolyngbyaceae; genus DATNQR01. The sequence continues at coordinate 1,287 of DATNQR010000015.1, read as the reverse complement.
CGCTGTGGCTTTTCCCGCTGCCAAGTGGATTTCATCTGATTGAGAATTCCTTTGATGTGAGCGATACCCTCTTCTATCGACATTTCTCTCTGCTGGATGTACAGTGCCAAATAAATGGCATCAAGACAAACTCGTGTCATCAAACAATTCTCTTTATTGCAGAATTGCAGAGAAAGTTTGCTCAATGATCACCTCAAATTATTAGAATTATCAAGCTGGTTCTAGGCGAAAAACCAAGCTAGGATTAGCTTTTCCTCTTCAACGACACTAATGTGTCTCCACGACAAATAAAGGTCACTGTACAAGTTGCAAGAGTTTGCGGACTACTCGGCGATCGCGTTGCGGCCTCGCCCCTACTCGTTGCGTCACATCTGGCGGGCATTAGTCGAAGAACTGCGCGATCGCCACATCATTGAGGCGGTTAAGCAATACACCTGGCAAACCTGGAAGGTGATGGTGAGACATCCTAACCTGACGAATTCATCATCCGCTGAAGAGAAAACACTCCAAAATCAGTCGGAAATGTCAGAAGTGCAGCCTTCAACTGCTGATGCTACCGTGCCTTGGACGACAGACACAGAAGCTGCTGTTGTCGATTTGAACGCTCAAGCCAACAGTCGATCACACCCCACTACAGTAATTACTCCACTTGATGAGGGAGAAAGAGCAGTGTTTAGTGTAGGAGAAGAGTCGATCGCGGTGCTGCCAACGGGTGAGCCAGAATCAACCATATCCAGGAGTTCTGGGGTTGATTCTAGGCTGGGGGAAGATCTAGCCCCAGAACTTTTAGCCCAAGTGCAGCGGGCGATCGCTCCTGCTATCGCCACCTCTCCTTTGCACACGCTAGTTCGCTATACAGAGCAAAAAGTGCTCAATGATGAGGTTCAGGCAGTGCTGGACTATCGCAAAACTCATGCAATCACCAATCCTGTTGGTCTGCTGATCACAGCGATTCGTCAGCAGTGGCAACCTCAGCAGCGTGATGGCTACGCCGCCTCCGGGCGCACTACACCGCCTGAGTTCAATGCTTGGTTCAACTGGGCGCGATCGCAGGGGTTGGTCATCGCTAGTCAGCAGATTGAAGGAACGCTACATGTTTATACAGCGGATGGATCTTGCTACCCTTACACAGAGTTTGCCATCACCTACCCCATTGAAGCTAATAGCTAATACCAGAAACAAGGTTCACTGACTGCAATCAACCATTCTTGAAGAGACCGTACGAAATATCGTTGTGTCACAAAAACGGCCCAATAGTAAGGTGAGAAAGCTTATAACCTCCTCACT
>DATNQR010000014.1:0-7009 GCA_036703905.1 Thermosynechococcaceae cyanobacterium | reverse complement strand
CAGGAACTTACCCTTGGGCGATCGTCTTCCCGCTAACCCGGAAATTCTGCGCTCCCTGGCCCCCGACTGCTTCTACCACGAGTGGTTAGCCCATCCAGAACCCGGCCCGTACTGGGAGGCGCTTTCGCCAAAAACGCTGATTCAGCAAGTCGATCTGCCCATGCTGCACATTGGCGGCTGGTTCGATACCTTTCTGCGCGGCACAGTCCAGCTATACAAAGCAATGGCCGAGCGCAGCCAATTTCGCCAGCAGCTAGTCATTGGCCCGTGGGCGCATCTGCCCTGGGGTCGCAAGGTTGGAGCAGTGGACTACGGCTCCGAGGCAGTCAGCTTCTGCGATCGCCTGCAACTGCGCTGGTTCGACCACTTCCTCAAAAACAAAGACACCGGACTGCTGTCCGAGCCGCCCCTGACGCTGTTCGAGATCGGCAGCAACCACTGGCGCACCTCTCCCGCCTGGAACCCCCAGCCTTCCACCCCTTTCTACCTCTCCAGCGACGGCCTAGCCAGCATGACCGCCTCCGGCCAACTTTCTCTCCACCGTCCCACTGCCTCACCGGACGATATCTTTGTCCACGATCCCTGGCGACCCGTCCCCGCTTCAGGAGGCCATGCGGCCTATCCCTGCGGCAGCTTCGATCGTTCTTCCCTAGACTGCCGCAGCGATATCCTCACCTACACCTCGGAACCCCTCACCGAGGATCTGCACCTGATGGGTGAAATCACAGCGCTGCTCCCTTGCACTGCTGACACACCCAGCTTCGACCTGTGTGTCGTCCTCTCAGAGGTACATCCCAACGGCAGCGTCTATAACCTGAGCCAAGGCTACGCGCGAGTGCAGGCGAGGACGATCGCTCCGATTTCGATCGCTCTGCAACCCCTCTGTGCTTGCATCTCACACGGACACGCGATTCGCCTCAGCCTCAGCGCTGCCTGCTTCCCTGCCTACCCCGTCAACCCTGGCTTAGATCTTCCGCTTGCGGAAACTCGCCTGCTCGATCGTCAAATCATTACCCTCACGCTTCACCACAGCGATCGGCATCCCGCCCAAGTTTTTCTACCTATCTGGGCCCAGTGAACCCGCGATGTTGCTCCCTACACCCTGCCCACAATTCCAAATCCTCGCTAAAATGAGAGAGGTTCACGGCGGCGTTGGTGACTGCCAATAATGTTTTATGATCTATGCTTTCTGAATCTGGGAGTTTGAATCGGCTGGTGGCAGTAGACCGGGCAAGTACCCGGAAACTTTAAACCAAGCTTACAGACACCCACCTGGTGCTACACCAGGTCAAAAACTGAGGTAAGACGGCGTTGCGGTGAACTTTTTAGAATTAAGTCAATTGAATTTGCGTAAAAGGAAGACCGTTGTCTTCCTTTTTTGTTGAGACGAGATAGGACGATCGGTCTCCCGTCGATCGCTGCACCTCCTCCCACAGCTTTCTGTGCCTTCCCTAACATGAACGCGGCATCATTCACCCGATAATGAAACTTCAGTTGTTTCATCAAGTTGAGAGAATCATGGGTCGCGCCAAAAAAGTTGTGCTGGCATACTCTGGCGGAGTCGATACCTCCGTTTGCATTCCCTACCTGATGCAAGAGTGGGGTGTGGAGGAAGTGATCACTCTGGCGGCAGATTTGGGTCAGGGAGACGAACTGGAGCCAGTGCGGGAAAAAGCGCTTAAATCTGGGGCTTCCACGTCTTTGGTGGCCGATGCCACGGCGGAATTTGTCAAAGACTATGCGTTTCCGGCCATCCAGGCGAACGCCCTGTACGAGAATCAGTATCCGCTTTCAACTGCCCTGGCTCGACCCTTGATCGCCAAACTGCTGGTGGAAGCGGCAGCGGAGTATGGAGCCGATGCGGTGGCCCATGGCTGCACGGGCAAAGGCAATGACCAGGTGCGGTTTGATGTGTCGATCGCCGCCCTCAATCCCCATCTGAAAGTTCTGACTCCGGCGCGGGAGTGGGGCATGAGCCGCGAAGAGACGATCGCCTACGGAGAGCGCTTCGGCATTGAACCCCCTGTGAAGAAGTCCTCACCCTACAGCATTGACAAGAACCTGCTGGGGCGGGCGATCGAGGCGGGCATTCTGGAAGATCCTTGGGCTGAGCCACCAGAGGATGTGTTCACTATGACCAAGCCGATCGCCGAAACCCCTAACGAAGCGGAATACCTGGAGATCGGCTTTGAGCAAGGGCTTCCAGTCAGCCTCAACGGTAAAACCCTCGATCCGGTGGCACTGGTGACGGAGATGAACACGATCGTCGGTAACCACGCTGTTGGCCGCATCGATATGATTGAGAACCGCCTAGTGGGGATCAAGTCGCGGGAAATCTACGAAACTCCGGCGCTGTCGGTGTTGATTCAGGCCCACCGAGATCTGGAGAGCCTCACCTTGACGGCCGACCTGCTGCAATACAAGCGAGGCATCGAAGAAACCTATTCTCGCTTGGTCTACAACGGCCTGTGGTACAGCCCCCTCAAAGACAGTTTGGATGCGTTTGTGCAGAAGAGCCAAGAGCGGGTTTCGGGTCTGGTGAGGCTCAAGCTGTTTAAGGGAAACTCGATCGTTGTGGGGCGCAAGTCTGCTAACTCGATCTACAACTCCGACCTAGCTACCTACGGCTCAGAGGATGTGTTTGATCACAAAGCTGCTGAAGGGTTCGTCTATGTTTGGGGCTTACCGACCCGCGTTTGGGCGGAGAAGGGGCGAGAGTAGAGAGGTGAGGAGGTGGGAAGTTTTGGGTTTTGGGTTAGTGGACGATCGTCGGGAGAGGCGATCGTCTATCAACGCGCGGAAGATCTCCTAAGCTGGAGTAAACACAGAAAAGTGCAGCCATGATCCACCACCCAATCTTCCCACTCAAGACGAACGCATCTTACAACCTGCTCATAGCGCGATCGATATTCTACGACAGCCTTGCTATGGAGTCGTGAAAGGTGGATTGATCGTGATCCACTCAATCGCCAATTCACCAAAGCTCTTCAGTCTCCTAGGACGATCGCTGGCTCAATCCTTCTGAACAGGATTGCTAATCAAAGATGAAGGGAAATACTCAGAAGCTTTCCGTATATCTCCCTACTCTAGATGGGTATCCAGAAACTTTCCGTATAATCAATAGTTAGATCGCAGCGCTCACATGAAAACTTATTAGAATTTGACGAAAGAGTTCCAATACGTATACCTCAAAATATGATAAAGACTATCAAATTAAAATTCGGCAGAGGTTTTGATTCAGATCCTGAAGAAATAAACACAACACCTGTCACTGTATTTGTTGGTCCAAATAACTCCGGAAAAAGTAAGGCTCTTGCTGAAATTCATTACTACTGCTCTACAGGTCGGCGAAATACAACAGATGTAATACTAGATAGTGCTGTATTTGATACATTTGCACTTGAAGTGGCTGAAGAGAAAACTAAGAGGATTACACTTCAACTACAACTCAATGAAGCGCTTTTGCCAGATCATATCTTTGTCGGAAAGAAAGGGACGCGCAATCAAGTTCCCAGACAACAGCTTGTAAGTATCCTTCAAAATACAAACAGTCAACCACAACAATTTTGCCAGTGGTATCTTGCTTTCAATACGCTAATTCTAGACGGTAGAAGCCGAATTAATTTGATAGGACAACAGGCTGCTGGAGATCTCCAACTTCCGCCTCAAACCAGCTTTCAAGTTTTGTTTCGTGACGATATTAAAAGAAAAGAAGTTAGACGTATTATTCATGATGCCTTCGGCACACATTTTGTAATAGATCCAACTTCTTTAGGACAACTTAGGCTTCGCCTTTCTGCATGTCCGCCCACTACGGACATGGAGGAACGCGGAATTCATGACGAGGCAGTAAAGTTTCATGCAAAAGCTTTTCCTGTTGAACAAGCTAGTGATGGAGTCAAAGCCTTTACAGGAATTATCACAGAGATTATTGCTGGCGATCCTGCCGTCATTCTGATTGATGAACCTGAAGCGTTTTTACACCCTTCCTTGTCCTTTAAATTAGGAAAAGAGATTGCATCTTCCAGCTTAGGATCTGAAAAAAGCCTCTTTGTATCAACTCATAGCCCAAACTTTGTAATGGGATGCATTCAATCAGGCGCGCCCATCAATATTGTGAGATTGACGTATCGGAGTGAAGTTGCTACAGCGAGAATTTTGTCTAATACAGATATACTCCACCTGATGCGAAATCCTCTGTTACGTTCAACAGGCGTTCTTGGAGGTTTATTTTATGAATTCGTAGTTGTGACAGAATCTGATGCTGATCGCGCTTTTTATCAAGAAATCAACGAGCGTCTACTACGTTACAAACCTGAGCTAGGGATCCCTAATTGCTTATTTCTCAACGCTCAAAATAAACAAACAGTTCAAACAATCATTAAGCCATTGAGAGAACTTGGTATTCCCTCAGTTGGTATTGTTGACGTGGATATTTTGAAGGATGGCGGGCGAGATTGGACAAATTTTCTCAAAGGCGGCTTTATTCCAGAGCTTGAGCATCAATCGCTTGGTGGATTGAGAAGTGCTGTCAAACAAAAGATTGACGAAACAGGAAGGAATATGAAAAGAGATGGGGGTGTAACTATTCTTTCTGGTAGTGATAAGGAGGCAGCAAACAATTTGTTTAATAAGCTGGCTGAATATGGGCTGTTTGTAGTGCGAAATGGTGAACTAGAATCATGGCTTCCTTATCTTGGTGCAACTGGACATGGACCAAGTTGGCTAATTGACATTTTTGAAAAGATGGGAGAAGACCCAGAGTCGCAAGATTACTTGAAGCCATCAGATGACGATGTATGGCTATTTTTTGGGAGAATTAAAAAATGGTTTACGAATCCAAGCAAGAAAGGTATTCCAGCATAAAGATGAATTTTCAAGTTTTGTCCAGTTGACTATTAGTGAAGGTATAACAAGTCGATGAAGCAGACAGCTGAAGATCTTGGTGATGATGCAAAAGTCATTTGCTGCCGCTCATCTTAGTCGTTAATCATTCAATAGAGTTTAGATGCGTTTGCCCTGTCTCCCTCCCTCCCCATACTCCAATCTCCCCACCTCCCATGCTTGCAAATCACCAATCCTGCTCGACCCTCGCTCCGGGAACCCTACGGAAAGTGCATCACATCGCGTTGAACGTGAAAGCGATGCATGCTTCGCACCACTTCTACGGGGTAATTTTGGGCTTGCAGGAGCTAAAGGGCGAGGCTGTGCCAACTACCCTAAAAGAATTGGTGGCGGCGGGAAAGGTGGCGAACTTTCTGCTGCCGGATGGGATGGTGCTGGACTTGTTTTGGGAGCCGGATCTGAGTCCGCCGAATCCTGATCCTAGCCAGCAGTTTACCCGCGCCAACCATCTGGCCTTCGATATTGCGCCCGCCCAGTTCGATCGCGCAGTGGAAGTGCTACGGCATAACAACGTGACGATCGACCAAGGCCCTGTTACCCGACCCACGGGCCGCGGGATCTACTTCTACGATCCCGATGGGTTTCTGATCGAGATTCGCTGCGACCCAGAATAGGGAGTTTCAGCTAGGCGAGGGAACCTGAATTTTCTCCAGTTCCTCAGCCAACTCCTCGGCGGAGTCTTGCTGCCGCACGTCCTGCTGCGCGTCTTTACCTCCCGCGTGTTCCACGGTGAAGGCAACTTCCTGACCGTAGCTGAGTTCCAGGACGTGCCCATCGGGGGAGTTGATGAAAGCCCAGTAGCCGATCGGCGGGCCAGCATCATCCGGCCCCTTCGATAGGCAACCTTCAGCCTTTGCTTCGGCACAACGGCGATCGATTTCCTCACGGCTCTCGCAAGCCACTCCCAAGTGTGCGGGGGATAGGAGCGGATGCCGCACGTCGGGTTTTTCCAACAGAACAATCACAAACGGGCGGGTTTGGTCGCTGATCCAGGCCACCTCCAGACCGTCTTCTTCTTGGCGACGGTGCACAACTTCCATGTGGGCATATTTACGGTAGAACGCGATGCTGGCATCCAGGTCAGTGACAGACAAAGCAACGTGGGTCAATCCAAGATCACTCATGGGATGCTGAATAGTACTAGATCAAGAGTTTTTACCCTCGTATCCTAGACCCTGGCTTTGCCCAACCACCTCATTCCTGGGCTGGATTTGAGGTTGTGACGGCTTAAACTCCGTGGGGAACGAGAGGCTGACTGGAGCCGGCGATCGCCACCGTATTTTCCAGCTTCTCTAGAGTTTTCAGCGCTTGCTGATAGTTTGCTGTGTCGCCCTGCTCTGAGAACAGTTGCGCGGCTTTCTGCAAGTCCTCGATCGCGGCAGGTCGCTGACCGAGTTTGATGCACGCCAGACCTCGGTACAAAAAGGCTAGTCCGTCTTCGGGATTGAGGCGGATGACTTCGGTGTAGTCCTGAACTGCGCCAATTTTGTTGCGGGTGCGGGTGCGGGCCAGGCCGCGATGAAAGTAAGCTGTGGCGTAGTCGGGGTTGGTTTGCAGGGCGGCGGTGTAGTCTTCGATCGCGCCCATTCTGTCTCCCAGTTCTGCCCGGATTACGCCCCGGTTGCAGTAGGCGACAAAGCTGGCAGAGTTCTGCTGCACAGCCCGATCGAGGTCAGCGACGGCAGCAGGACGATCACCCAGGTCATAGTGAGCTAGCCCCCGATTATTCAAAGCTACATCGTCCGTCGGATTGAACCGCAAAACCTCGGTGTAGTCAGCGATCGCCCCCGGACGATCGCCTAGGTCGTAGCGGGTAATAGCTCGTCTAAAGTAGGCGATCACGTCGTCTGCTTCCAGGATTGGATCGTCGAAGCGATCAACCAGTTCCTGAATCACCTCTGGATTAGTGGTTCGCAAGCCCACGGCAGCCTGGGGAAACACGGCGCTGGCCATAGGTAGGGATTGCGTTCCTAGAACAGCAAAGCTGCGATCGCAGACCAGAAAATTCTCGTCTGTGCCCAAAACTTTGAACCGGAACTGGTCGGGATACTGCCGCTTGAGGTGGGTAAGTTGGTTGAGAATCTCGTAAAGATAGCCCTTCTCG
>DATNQR010000013.1:0-4005 GCA_036703905.1 Thermosynechococcaceae cyanobacterium | reverse complement strand
TCAGCAGGAACGTCTGGAAGCGCTGGCTGCTGAGTCGAATGGACAACCATCCGCTGTGTAATTTCTGGGCGCTCAATCTCTGGATCGCTTAACTATAGAGGGAAGTGAGTCGCGTTAGGTTTAGGAAACGTTAAATTTGCTTTACCAGTACCCCACGCTCTATCCGGGAACGCTCCTGCGACGGTACAAGCGATTTTTTGCGGAGATCGAACTGCTCAGTGGCGAAATAGTGACAGCCCATTGTCCCAACACTGGCCCCATGAGCTGCATCTCTACTCCAGGAAGTCCAGTTCAGGTTTCCCTCAGTCCAAACCTAAACCGCAAGCTACCGTACACCTGGGAGATGATCGAGGTGTACGAGAACGAGCCGACTTGGGTAGGCGTGAATACCGGGATGCCAAATCGGATTGTGAAACTGGCCCTGGAGCAGCACCTAATTCCTGGGTTGAAAGACTATAGCCGGATTCGATCGGAAGTTGCCTACGGCTCAGACAATAAGAGCCGCATTGATTTTCTCCTAACTGGCAAGGATTCTGATTTGCCCATCTATGTTGAAGTGAAAAGCACCACTTGGGCAAGAGGTAATTTGTCTTTGTTCCCGGACTGCGTGACGACTAGAGGACAGAAGCACTTGCGGGAATTGAGTAGATTGCTGCCCCACGCCCAAGCAGTGATGCTTTACTTCATCAATCGCAGCGACTGTTGCCGTTTTGCCCCCGGCGATGAAGCTGATCCAACCTACGGTCAACTGTTACGCCAGGCGATCGACCTGGGTGTTACTGTTCTTCCCTGTCGTTTTGAAATTACGCCTGTTGGAATCAAGTACATCGGCTTGGCAGAACTGGATTTTTAGCAGTCAAAAGCGCTTACGATTCGTCATAAGCCTGCAAATCCAGTAAATAGAGGTAAGGCTCCACCAGTTCCGGGCGTTGGAAAGCGATCGCCCGCAACAGATGCCAGTCGTTCAGACCGTCGAAGGCATTGGTATATTCATCCAGTTCCAAACGGGTTGCAAGTGCAGCCACTTCTTCAGCCGTTACAGCAGTTACCTTCAGTTGCTCAGTCGTCATCATCTCGTGGCCCTCCCTCTTTAAAGAACTGCGGCACAGCCAAAACCAACTGTACGCCTGACCCGACCCGCGTCCCTCATTCTAGCTTGACTTTTAGCAGCACGGTTACGCCATGTTGTTTCCTTATGTGACTTTTTAGGTGTCCAGGTGATCTAGCTGTAGCCAGATCACCTAGACAAGAGGCTTAGACCCCTTGTCACTATATAGCTTCAGCATTGTCCTGAGTAAGCGATCTAAAGCTGCAAGTGTCCAGGAATTAAGCGTCTAGAAAAAGCAAAGGATCATCTCGGTAAATGATCCTTTGCTCTCCTAACTTTTCCTAGCTTGTTGCTCGTGACCAAACTAGACTGCCGAGAACGTGCCGCTAGAGAGGGAGTTTGCTTGCGCCCCAGCAACGATCGCCCGTAGCTCGTTGGTGCTAGCCGCCCGGATCAGCGCACTGCCTGCATCAGCACCCGTGACTTAACCTTTGCGAAAAGCTTTTACGAGTCTCAGTGAAACTAATGAAGTAAAAGTGGTAGTGATCTCTTCCTGCTACCCTCGCAGCCGAGCCAGAGCCGTGTCCACTGCTTGCTGCTGGTCTCGGCGGGTAAGCCACTGATGGTAAGTGCGAGTATGAACAGCGACTGAGTGACCCATCATACGGGCAGCTACGGTGTCGGGTAACCCAATGTGGATCGTGCGGACTGCCCAAGCGTGACGCAGATCGTAGGGAGAGAAAGGCAAGCCGTAGCGACGAAACTGAATCGTGACGTTTTGCCCGATCCGTTGCAGCGTGGTCTGGCTTAAATCAGTGTTGAGATTGGGGAGCTTGAGGTTGGGCAGGTCAAAGCGATCGACCCACTCAGGATAGAACGGCCACACTTCATGGGCCCCGGTTTTGGTGCTGGACAATACGCGCACGGTTGCGTCCTCTCCTCGCCCCAAAGCCGAGCAGTCGCAGAAAAACACCTCATGGTTCCGCAGCCCGTAGGTCGCCATCATTGCGTAGACGAACCGCCAAGCCGGATTCGGAATCTGCTCCCAGGTTGACAAGATCAGATCATCAGGAGGCAACTCACGGGCTTGAGTGCGGCTGGTTCCATAGCTACCCCAGTAAGTCTTGAGGGCGATCGGTAGTTCCAGATTTAGAAACTCTGCCAGCGCCGTCAACGCTGTGCAGCACACCTGACGGCTGCGGGAATGCTCCGCCGTTGATCGCACTGTGGCGTAAATAGCTTCTGGCAGCGTGAGCTGAGCGCTGGACTCAGCGATCGCCTGAAGCTTTCGGAGATAAGGTGCGTAGGCAGTTAACCAAGTAGTTTTGGCAGACGCAGGGTGGGGCGATCGCTGAGACTGACTGAAGAAATGCTGCTCAAAGGCCAAAAGCTGCTGGGCTAAAGCCATCTGATCTAACCGTCCTGCTCCCAATCCATGCAGGTAGTTACGCCAATCAAAGGTGTTCTGAATCAGCTGCGCGGCGATCACTTTCACCTCTTGCTCGGCTTGCTTCAGCCCCGCAGGTGTGGCTGGAAAGCCCACGCTGAGGCGCTGCTGGTACGGCTTGAGGCGATCGCTGCCCGGCCGCGGTGGCAGCAGTCCTCGCAGGTTCAGCTTTTGTCCCCGCCGCTCAATCTGAAAACCCATTTGAGCCGCTTTGAGGCGCTGGTTTACTTGAAGCAAGCGGGGATCGATCGCGGCAGCATCCGTCACAGCAACTCAACTTTCAGAAACTCAACCTTAACTCAACCTTATATTCTTAACTCAACATACTTCTAACTCAACTGCTCTAACCCAACTGGAAAATTTCTCAATCAGCAGGCTGGTCAGCAGGCTAGATTGTGTTGACATTCTGAGTTGAAGCGGGGCGCTGCCTCGTGGTGAAGTCGCCCTCAAGCTCCCTTATTCCCTTCATCTCGATTCAACAGTCCACAGAACCTAGGGGTGAACAAGAACAACGATTTGAGTATTTCTTCACTAGCCCTGATGTAGCTGAAGATTTATTGTTAAAATTGTTGACAAACCTGAGAACTTAGAGACTTATTGCCGTTATGGGTCGAGTTGGAGTCTTACTACTAAACTTGGGCGGGCCGGATCAGCTAGACGACGTGCGTCCGTTCTTGTTCAACTTATTTTCTGACCCTGAAATCATTCGGTTGCCTTTTCCCTGGCTGCAAAAGCCCCTGGCCTGGATGATCTCAACCCTAAGGGCAAGAAAGTCTCAGGAAAACTATCGCCAAATTGGCGGTGGCTCCCCCCTGCGGCGCATTACCGAAGAGCAAGGACAGGCACTACAGGAGCAACTGCGAGCTAAGGGAAAGGATGCCCAAGTGTACATTGGTATGCGCTACTGGCATCCTTTTACTGAGGAAGCGATCGCCCGCATCAAACGTGACCACATCGATCGCTTAGTGATCCTGCCGCTCTATCCGCAGTTTTCCATTAGCACCAGTGGCTCCAGCTTTCGGCTTCTAGAGCAGATTTGGCAAGAAGATCCTGCTCTGAATCAAATCGACCATACAGTTATTCCCTCCTGGTATGACCGTCCTGGTTATCTGAAAGCAATGGCAGACCTCATTGCCCAAGAGCTTGACCAGTTTCCCAACCCCGATCGAGTTCAGGTGTTCTTTAGCGCCCACGGGGTTCCGGTTAGCTATGTTGAGGAAGCGGGCGATCCTTATCAGAAGGAAATTGAAGATTGCGTCAAGCTGATCATGCAGACGCTCGATCGACCCAATGCTCATACCCTGGCTTACCAGAGTCGCGTTGGCCCGGTGGAATGGCTGCAACCCTACACTGAAGATGCCCTGGCAGATTTGGCGGCGCAGGGTGTGGAAGATCTAGCAGTTGTGCCCATCAGCTTTGTCTCTGAGCACATTGAAACCCTGCAGGAAATCGATATGGAGTACCGTGAACTGGCTGAGGAAGCTGGAATCGAGAATTTCCATCGCGTTCC
>DATNQR010000012.1:0-14911 GCA_036703905.1 Thermosynechococcaceae cyanobacterium | reverse complement strand
TTTACCCTGGTGCGATCTACCCTTCTGCACCAAGAGCCAGCCGATCGCCACCAGTCCGGCTCCGAGCGCCAGAAACCCTAGATCCCACGCCAGTTGATGCACACCAGGCTTAACGTGGTGAATTTGCAGCAGGTGATGGTCGATGATGCCCTCCACCAGGTTAAACAAGCCTGCACCAATGAGAATCGCTCCCACGAAGACAGGCGTTGAGTGGGGCACATCCGATCGACCACTGGCCCGCCACAGGCACACCAGACCGGCCAAGGTCATCACCCAATCAAACAGGTGAAACAGACCGTCGCCTAGGGTGTTCAGTTCTAGCCCTGCTACGGTTTGATCCGAGGTGACATGGGTGAACATATGATGCCATTGCAGAATTTGGTGCAGGACAATGCCATCGAAAAAACCGCCCACACCGATTCCTAGCAGCACCCCGGACAGGATGAGCGGTCGGTAAGCGAGGCGATCGCTGCTTTCAGAGGAGGAAGGACTTTGGGCGGTTGGGTTCATCGTAGGTTACTGCACAGGTGGAGATGGCTGAGGATTTGGCAACTGGTTCACTAGACGATCGATCAAGCTGGGAGGCGTTGCCTGACGGTACGCGCCGCAGTAGTGCATGGTCAGCACAGCTTTGTAGGCCCAGTGGCTCGGCGACACATCGACGTAGGGATTGGGCAACGTTTCCGCCCGATTTTGCACACACGCTTCCAGGACTTGACGGCCGCTGGGTTGTGCTTGGGCAAGTTGACCACGGGTGGAAGACTGGAAATCGGCCGCTTGGGCGGAAGAGCCACCCATAACAAAGAGGGCAACGAGCAGAGATTTTAGTTTCATGGTGTGAGGAGATGATCAGGAGGCGGAATGGAGCAATGGCAGAATCTCCAATGGGTCTTTCTGGTCTAGAGCCAGTCCATCAGTAGGGAATTTCTCTGTCAGCATTTTCGATCGATGAGCGGATATGCTTAGATTAAAAAACCCGCGATTTAAATTCTGACAGAACCCAATTTAGAAAACCTATGGAAACTCCTGCTTCTTCCCATGGTACTCAAGCGGTCAAGCCACGATCGCTCACCCAGCGCTTTCTGACTCGTGTTGCACTGCAAGCAATGGCAATCGTCCTGCCTATCACGATTCTGGCTTCCGTTGCTCATGCAGGTTCGGCTTACCTACAGCGTGGCGACAGAGGGCCAGAAGTTGCCGAGCTTCAAAGAGCTTTGAATGATAGAGGAATCAGCGTTTCGGTAGACAGTGTTTTTGGATCAGAAACAGAAGCAGCAGTCATCAGGTTTCAGAGAGAGCAACGCGTTCTGAACGTTGATGGAGTGGTAGGGGAAGACACTCTCCAGGCCCTAGGATTAGGTAGCCCATTCGTTGGCGTTGCTTGTAACACCTTTGACGCACCTAGCCCCAGTCAAGAGGCTTTCGGAAAGCGCTACCGTGTGATTATCCCGTCGAAAAACCCTCGAATTCTGGCTTCGGTTCGATCGTATTGTCGGAATGCTTATGCAGTAGCAACTCCTTTAGGTTCCTACGTTGCAGTGGGATCATTTCCCGATCGTGGCACGGCTGAAGGCCGCAAAGACTATCTACGGCGGCAAGGCTTCCGTGATGCCCACGTTCGGTATTTCTAGGATTACCTCAATTAGAAGCAATCCAAAACAAAAGCGGTGGAAAGTATTACCTTTCCACCGCTTCTTCTTGATTGATTGACGAACTAGACAGACTCAGCCGGTTGCAGAAGCTCCGGTTGGTCGCTGCCATGCATCACCTTCACCTGACCATCTGTGTCCACATCCATAATGGCAGTGTCACCGTTCTTGACGCGGCCAGAGAGGATCTCCTCAGCCAGCGAGTCCTCTAGCAGTCGCATGATGGCCCGACGCAGAGGTCGCGCACCGTAGCTGGGGTTGTAGCCTTCCTCCACCAAGCGATCCTTAAACCGCTCAGTGAACTCCAGCGTGATTCCCTGATCCACCAGACGCTTGCAGACATCCTTCAGCATGATATCGGCAATCTCCTTCACCTCGTCCTTCGTGAGTTGGCGGAAGACGATGATTTCATCCAGACGGTTAAGGAACTCTGGGCGGAAGTACTGCTTCAGTTCCTCATTCACCAGCGATCGAATCCGGTTATATTGCGACTCAGCCGCATCGCCCGTGGTGGAGAACTCAAAGCCCAGACCGCCGCCGCCTTTCTCAATGACTTTGGAACCAATGTTCGAGGTCATGATCAGCAGTGTGTTCTTGAAGTCCACCGTGCGACCTTTGGCATCCGTCAGGCGACCGTCTTCCAAGATTTGCAGCAGCATATTGAAGACATCCGGGTGCGCCTTCTCAATCTCGTCAAACAGGACGACAGTGTAGGGACGACGACGCACAGCTTCAGTAAGCTGACCGCCCTCGTTATAGCCGACGTAGCCCGGAGGCGATCCAATCAGCTTGGAAACGGTGTGGCGCTCCATGTACTCCGACATATCCAGCCGGATCATGGATTCTTCAGAGCCAAAGAAGTAGGTAGCCAGCGCCTTCGTTAGCTCAGTCTTACCAACCCCAGTGGGGCCGGAGAAGATGAAGCTGGCGATCGGGCGGTTGGGGTTCTTCAAACCTACACGGGCGCGACGGATAGCGCGGGACACAGCTTTCACAGCTTCATCCTGACCGATCAGGCGCGTGTGCAGCGTGTCTTCCATGTGCAGCAGCTTCTCAGACTCGGACTCGGTGAGCTTGTTCACCGGAACGCCTGTCCACGAAGCAACGATGTGGGCAATATCCTCTTCGGTCACAACCGGAGTTTCTTTGCCTTCCGTCGTATCGGTTTTCTTGTTTTGAGCGATCGCCTTGATTTCGGCTTTGATCTCCATTTCTCGATCGCGCAGTTCTCCGGCTCGATCAAAGTTCTGGGAGCGCACCGCGTCATCCTTATCCTTAAGAACCTGGCGCAGTTCCTTATCCAATTCTTTTGCTGCTGGAGGCAACTGGGAATTGATCAACCGCACCCGAGAACCTGCTTCGTCGATCAAATCGATCGCCTTGTCCGGCAGGAAGCGATCGGAAATGTAGCGATCAGAGAGCTTGGCAGCAGCTTCCACAGCCTCGTCAGAGATCTTCAGTTTGTGGTGCTGCTCGTAGCGCTCCCGCAGACCCCGCAGAATCTCGATCGTTTCATCTACGCTAGGTTCGCCCACCATCACAGGCTGGAAGCGGCGCTCCAAGGCAGCATCTCGCTCAATGTGCTTGCGGTACTCGTCCAGGGTGGTTGCGCCGATGCACTGGAGTTCACCCCGCGCCAAGGCAGGCTTGAGAATGTTGGCAGCGTCGATCGCGCCTTCTGCTGCACCTGCACCAATCAGAGTGTGAACTTCGTCGATCACCAAAATGACGTTTCCGGCCGAGCGGATTTCGTCCATGATTTTCTTGAGGCGTTCCTCAAATTCACCCCGATACTTTGTGCCTGCCACCAGCAAGCCAATGTCCAAAGTGACGACGCGCTTATCTTCTAGAATGTCGGGAATGTCGTCGTTGGCGATGCGCTGGGCCAGACCTTCGGCGATCGCGGTTTTACCCACGCCTGGTTCCCCAATCAGCACAGGATTGTTCTTAGTACGGCGACCCAGAATTTGGATCACGCGCTCGATTTCTTTTTGGCGACCGACCACGGGATCGAGTTTGCCATCGGCGGCCATTTGAGTCAGGTTAGAGCCAAACTCATCCAGGGTTGGAGTTTTGGTGCGCCCCTGAGATCCGCCAGAGGTAACTTCAGCAGTTTCCCCTAGCATCCGAATGACCTGAGTTCGCACCTTCGAGAGGTCAACACCGAGGTTTTCCAGAACTCTAGCGGCGACTCCTTCCCCTTCTCTAATCAGCCCTAGAAGCAGATGCTCAGTGCCAATGTAGTTGTGACCAAGCTGGCGGGCTTCCTCTAGAGATAGCTCCAGAACTCGCTTGGCTCTTGGGGTGAAAGGAATTTCAACGGCAACAAAGCCAGAGCCGCGACCGATGATTTTTTCGACTTCGATCCGAGCGTCTTTTAAGTTGACACCCATAGACTTCAGGACTTTGGCAGCGACACCTGTTCCTTCTCCAATCAGACCCAGGAGGATCTGCTCTGTACCCACAAAGTTATGTCCCAGGCGACGTGCTTCTTCTTGAGCAAGCATGATCACCTTAATGGCCTTTTCTGTGAAGCGTTCAAACATGGCGTAATCCCTATTGCCTGCTACGTGCCGGTAGTGCTGATTCTAGCATAGGGAAAAAATCCGGCGGCCCGAAATTGGCAGCAGGTTTGAGCCGTAATTACCGTACATTTGGATAGCTACCTGTCCCCAGACCTATACCTTTTGGGGTAGTTTCAGATTGAATTGAGGGAGGCCAATACCTTCCTTCCCGAAAAGAGATTGTTAGCGGAAAAGGGGGACAAGTCAAGCAGAAAGTTTGAGTTGAGGGAGGTTTGAGCACCTGTAGGCTGTCTTCCCTTGGCCAGGAATCTTAATCGAGTGAGAACGTAGAGAGAATTGCAAAAGCAGAGAAAATTGCAAGAATAGAATGAAGTCACATTTCACACATTCTTGCCTTGATCTTAAAGCCCCTGGCGCACTGCTGACCTTTATAGCTGTGCGAAATCTACCTAGTGGGATACTGTAGTCATCTCAGATTGAGGCATTCCAACTTGAATGGAGAGCCTGTCCAGTTCCGCCCCTCCATCTTCCCACCCTCAAACTGCCATGACGATTTCTATCCACCCTGCAAGTTTTACTTACAAAGTCGGTGGACACCTGCCTCTAGATGCGCCGAGCTATGTGGTGCGGCAAGCTGATCGCGACCTCTACGAAGGACTGAAAGCGGGGGAGTTTTGCTACGTGCTGAACTCGCGGCAGATGGGAAAAACCAGCCTGCGGGTGCGGACAATGCACCGCCTTCAAGCAGACGGGATCATTGGGGCGGCGATCGATTTGAACAAAATCGGCAGTCAGGAAATCACGCCAAATCAGTGGTATGCGGGGCTGATGCGGAAGTTGGTCACAAGCTTTCGGTTGCCGATCAATTTGCAGGACTGGCTGCGCGATCGCGAGTATCTGCCGCCTGTGCAGCGCTTGAGCGAGTTGATCGAGCATGTGCTGCTGGAGACCGTGACGGAAAGAATTGTGATCTTTATTGACGAAATCGACAGTACGCTAAGTCTCAATTTTCGTACTGAAGACTTTTTCGCGTTTATTCGTGCCTGTAATGATGGTGATCGACTCACTTTTGCCTTACTCGGTGTGGCCACCCCTTCAGACTTAATTCAAGATAAAAACAGAACACCGTTCAACATTGGTCGCGCGATCGAACTCAACGGATTTCAACTTTCAGAAGCCCGACCTCTAGCAGAAGGTTTGGCCCTCAACCTCAATCAGCCGTGGAAAGTGCTGGAAGCAGTTTTGAACTGGACAGGCGGGCAGCCGTTTCTAACCCAAAAAATCTGTAAATTAATCATTAATTCTGAGGTGGAGATTCCCTACGGGCGGGAAGAAAGCTGGGTGGAGCAATTAGTTCGATCGCACCTGATTGACAACTGGGAAGCCAGTGACGAACCGCCCCATCTGAAAGCGATCCGCGATCGACTGCTGCGAATTGGGCAACGGGGGCACAGCTTGCTGGAGGTTTACCAACAAGTGCTAGAACGGGGGCAAATTCCTGCGATCGACAACTCCGAGCAAATGGAACTCCGACTGTCGGGTTTGATCGTCAAGCAAGCCGGAAAATTGCGCGTCAGTAATCAGATTTACAGCGCAGTTTTTCATCAGGATTGGGTGGCAAAATCCCTGACTGATCTGCAAGCAGATTTCATGCAGATCGTCGCTAAGCAGGAGCAGAAGCTCCTGTCGATGCTGAGCGTGATGGAAGGCAAAGAGTTTGCCGATATCCTGTACGAAATTCTGGGATCAATCACGCTCCGCATGGGGGAGCTGTTGAGCGTCGATCGCACCACAATCTTCTTCATTGATGAAGAGAAGAATGACATCTGGTCAATTATTGCGCGGGATGAAGGGGCAGGATTTCCAGAGATCCAAATTATCACTAACAAGGGAGCAGAAGCCCAGGTCACAAACATTCGCCGCATGATGGCAACGCCCTTTCAGCCGCACCCGGACGATGCCAGCACCGACTACCGGATTTACAACGAACTGGTGTTTCCGATCATTAACGATCACGACAAGCTGGTTGCTGTTGTGCAGTTGGTCAACAAGCTGAAACGCTCGTCCAGCGCTACTCTTCCCCTGGCAGAACGGCTGCACCATCAAGGCTTTACTCAAGCTGAGCAGCGCCAACTGGAGGAATACGCGCCTGCAATTCTGCGGATTCTAGCCCGTTGTCAGGATTGCTACAAGCTGACCCAACGCCTGCAACTTTCGGAAGCCTTGACGGAGGCGACCCGATCGGTGTCCCAAAGCAGCCTTGACTCCACCGAAATCATCGGGCGAGTCATGGAAGCGGCGAAAAAGCTGATGAATGCTGATCGCACGACCCTGTGGCTGCTGGATCGCGATCGCAAGGAACTGTGGACGCAGATTCCTTTTGGTGACAACTTTAAGGAACTGCGAATTGGCGTAGGACAGGGGTTTGCCGGAAAAGTAGCCGAGACGGGGCAACCACTCAACATTCCCTACGACCTGTACGACCATCCCGACTCAACAACCGCCCAAGCGACCGACCAAAAATCGGGTTATCGCACCTGTAGCTTGCTCTGCCTGCCCGTCTGGAGTCCCGATGGCGAACTTTTAGGCGTGACGCAGTTGGTGAACAAGCGTCACCAGGGAGACTTTGCTGCCTACGATTCCGCCAGTTGGCCTGCCGCCCCAGCCTGCTTTCAGGCCAGCTTCGATTGCAACAGCCAGAAGTATATGCAGGTGTTCAACGCTCAGGTGGGCGTGGCGCTCCACAATGCCAAACAGTTTGCCGCTATGAGGCAGCAGGCGGAGGGCCGTCCCCAAAGCATGGTGATGCAAGTTCTGGCGCTGTTAAATCAGGTGATGGACAACCAGGGCTTCGATGACATTCTGGATACCACTCTGCGATCGATGACGCTTAAAGCTGGCAAGACCCTTAGCGCCGATCGCACCACGATTTTTCTGCTAGACGAGGAGCGTGATGAGTTCTGGTCGATCGTGGCGGAATCGGCCAGCAGCGATCGACTGGAAATTCGCGTTCCAGCCAGCAAGGGCATTGTAGGCGAAGTGGCTCGGCTCAAGCGCACGGTTAACATTCCCTATGACTTCTACGACGACCCGCGATCAGTCACCGCTAGAGAGCAAGACAAGCGCAACAACTATCGCACCTACACCATGCTGGCCATCCCCATGCTGAATGTCCAGGGGGACTTAATTGCGGTGATTCAATTAATTAACAAGGTCAACACGATCGAGCAAGATCTGCCCTTGGTCGATCGGATTGATCTTCAAGGCTTTACGGTGGCTGATGAACGTCAATTCGCGGCTGATGCGCCCCTGATTCAGATGATTCTGGAAAGCTTCTGTTCCTATCACAAGACGGCCAGAGGTCAGCGAGTAGCGGCGGCCCTGATGGCGGCGACGCGATCGGTTTCCCAAAGTAGCCTGGAGCCGGAGGAGATCCTTACTCGCGTCATGGAATCTGCTAAAGACTTGATGAACGCCGATCGCAGCACTCTGTGGCTGTTGGATGCCGAGAAGAACCAGCTTTGGACAACGATTCAGTTCGAGAATGGCGATCGCCAGGAGCTAAGAGTCGGTGTGGGGCAAGGCTATGTGGGCAAAACGGCTGAGACTGGAAAAATTCTCAATGTTCCCTTCGACCTTTACAACGATGCGGATTCACAAACCTCTCAGCGCACCGACCAGCAGAGTGGCTACCGCACCTGTAGTCTGCTGTGCGTGCCCGTGCTGAACCCCGACGGTGAACTAATCGGCGTGACACAACTGGTCAATAAAAAAACCCCTGGCGAATCTTCCGGTACCAAGCTTGTTTATGGAGCAGAGGTTCCTGATTGCTTCCAGGCCAGCTTTGATGCCACCGATCAGAAATATATGCAGATCTTCAACACCCAGGCAGGGGTAATTTTGCAAAACGCAGAATTGCTAGCAGCCGTTCGCCGCCAGGAGCTAACGCTGCGGGGCAACTTGGGGAATGTTTAGATGGGGAATGTTTAGAAAAAATTTGGGCATTGCTGAATCACGGAGGGCAGAAAAAGTGGTCAAGTAGACTCATCCGGTTGTCTAGCAATGCCGCTTTGAAGATTTTGCTTCAGCTTCAAAAGATCCCTCTACAATTGGGGCGATCGATCTTCTTGAAGCGCTATGCAACTCGTCCACTTCCAATCTGTACGGTCATGCAACTTCGCGGAGGAATTACTCTCTACCCCCAGCGATCGCTGCAACTGCTGGGATACTTCTTAGAGGCTTTTTACAATGCAAGACCTTCTGACTCAAACTTCCGTTGTCTTTGAACTGGTGAGCTTTGGTTACGTAGCGGGTTCGTTTGCGGTTTATGCCCGTAACCGAGTTCATCAAGACCTCAGTTGGGAGCGCAAGCCAACTGCCCGCGTTGCCCACCAGCGAATGCCCGAACCACCGACTGCTTCCACAGCGAAACGCAAGCTTTCCCCCGTTGAACTGCTGCGGCAGCAATGCCAGCAAGCCGGAATTAAATGGCGGGATGCCCACGGTAAGAATCGCCACCTCAAGAAAGCAGAAATGATCGAGGCGCTGAAGCGATCGACTCTATCTAAACCGATCGCTCCACCCTCTGCCACTCCTGAAAAGCGAAAAGCAGCCTAGCAGTTCTGTTTTCAATTTCAACCTTAGCCCCAGACCTCCGGTCTGGGGTTTTGTTTATAGCTATACCAACCAGCTAGACCCGATCGCAGCAGCCTAAGCCGGATGGAAGTAGAACGCGATTCCTAAAACGAGATAGGTAGCCAGCAGGAGTGTCCCATCTAGCCAGTTGGAGCGGCCGCCAAAGCTGATTAAATTACTGACAGCAACGGCGATCGCGATCGACACCACCTCAAAGGGGTTGAAGTTGAGATCGATCGGTTGCTCGATCGCCAGCCCCACCAGCACCAGCACGGGCGCGACGAACAATGCAATCAGCAAACTGTCTCCCATGGCCGTGGCCACGGTCAGATCCATTTGATTCTTCCGCGCCAGCCGAATCACAGTTACATAGCCCGCCACATCACTGATCAGAGGCAGCAAAATGACCCCAGTAAACAGAGGCGTAAGGCCCAGTTGCCGAGTTTGCGGCTCCACCACGCTGACAAACAAATCCGACTCCACTGCCACCGCGATCGTAGACACCAGCAGAACGCCAACCCAGACCCAGAGTTTAGACGAAGATTTCTGGGGTGAGGTTGCTGCTGTGCCGTCCATCACTTCGTCTACCAGTCCTACGTCGTAGAGGTAGCTGTGGGTTTTGAGCGAAAACAGCAGCGTCAGTCCATACACGCCGATCAGAATTGTGGAGACAACGATCGACAACTGCCGGATCGTCGCTGCATCGACAATGTTGGAAGTCGTGATCAGCAGCGTCGGCAGCGCCAGCGCCACAACCGCCAAAGTCATTGAGGAGCTGTTCACCTTGACTAGAATTGGCTTGAATTCCTGCTCTTTGTAGCGTAAACCTCCTGTCAGCATCGCCAGCCCCAACAGCAGCAGCAGCGCACTTAGAATGCTGCCGGTGATGCTGGCTTCCACAATGTCCACCAGACCTTTCCGCAGGGCCACCAGCGCGATGATCATTTCCGTTGCGTTGCCAAACACCGCATTCACCAACCCGCCCAGAGTAGGGCCGGTCACTACCGCCACTTTTTCAGTCGCGGTACTTAACCAGAGAGACAGAGGGACGATCGCTAAGGCTGAAGTGACGAACACTGCTAACTGCCCCCAATGAAGCTGCTCTGCGGCGACCGAAAGGGGAATGAAAATCAGCAGCAGCAGAGTAATGGGGTGTTTGGTCATAGCAAGAAGCAAGACGGACTTCGCCCAGCCTACCGCTTTTTCAGGCGCAGCTAGATCTTCAGGTGCTAGATCCCCGACATCTCGAAGATGTCGGGGATCTGATTTCGCGCGAGCAGGGAATCTGAATCTTTATGCGGGAACTGGTGGAACAGCAGGCAAGTCTGAGCTTTGGACCAGGCTGCTGAGATTGCGATCGTCCACCGCGCCCGTAGTCAGGAAGCGGAAAGTTTCCTGGTAGAGGCTTTGCCAGAACTGATTGCTCATGTTTTGGCTCACTTCAGTGGGATCGACCATTGGATGGGGCACAAGGTCTTTAGCGGGGTAGAGGTGGCAGTAATTGCCCTCAGCCTCACTTCCGATCGCGCTAAAGAAGGCTTTGGTGGTGTCGATGTCGGCCGCATCTTCGTTCTCCGTCAGCACTAAGAACACGGAAATCGATCGCAGCGCCCGAACCACATCAGGACTGAAGGCAATGCTGCCGCCGAAACGATTGGCCGCTGTCAGTGCGCCGACGGGAAATTGCAGGTTCGCGTCCCAACCCATTTCCTTGATATCCAACGGGCCAGCCAGGTTCACATATTGCCGTCGATCGGCTCCATAAACCTGAAGCAAGGGAGCGTAGGCCACAGTGCGCTTGACCCGTTCAGGGTGGGCCGCCGCCAAGCCGATCGCCACTGCACCGCCTACTGACAGTCCCACGGTGTAAACATCTCCAGGCAAAGCTGCTAGTTCCGCCAGTCGTGCTTCGGCATCAGTCAGGTAGCGCTGATGAGATGAGATGAAGTAGCGATCGAAATCAGGATCATCCGGGGTGGCGATCGCTTGGACAATATCCAGCAGTCGTGGCTCGATCGTCACTAATCGAGCAATCAAAGCTGCCTGCTGCATTGGGTTCGGCGAGGAGCTACCCGCGTTCAGATTGGCGAAGTAGCGCAGCAGCACTGGGTCTTGCTGAATCTTCGCCTTCAAAGGGTTGGAGATTTCCGGCTTCAGATCAACCTGCGGCCAGGTGCGAGCGGGATGGATCAGCGTGTGCCCTGCGATCGACGGTTGATAAACGTTGAACCCATTGCGGAACAGGTAATCAGCCAATCGCCACATCTGGTGTGGTTTGGCACTGAATCCGTGGAAAATCATCACCGTGCCGCGAATTGGTTTTTCAGGTTCATGAAACAAATAGTAGGGATAGGCTCCCACTCGCCGATCGGGGTTCTGGTCGATGCTGTGGACGTAGGACTCGATCGCCGCTTTGGTTCGGTCAATCTGGGCGGCCGTGGGGGAAACGTTGCTCATGAAACTCCTGGAAATCTAGCTGAGGGACTTCTAGGTTCTGTTGACTTTCAAATCGAGATGAAGGAGTCTGAGGGCTTCGCCCCGTACCCCTTCAACCCAGAATGTCAACACGACCTAATGATTTGTTAATCACGACTTTGGCTCATCATTTCTTGAAAGAAGACTCGATCGCCTAGAGAAAGAGCGAAAAGATGGAGTAGATATACCCATGAAACTACGGCTATGGCCGGGCAACAAAGCTATGAGAACGGGACTTTCAGACGCTTAAGAGCTTCTGCACTCTCATTGTCGAGTTGTTGAGTCCAAGCTGTTGAGTCCGATCTGTTGAGTTAGATCTGTCGAGTTAGATCGTTGCCTAGAACACGTTTATTGTTTCGCTTCCGCCTCAAAATGCTCCTTAAGCTGCCAAATTCTTAAAGGGGCATGGAACATGGGTATGGTTGGTGAGGCGCAAACAGCTGCTCAATCGCAGGCGAGCGAAGACTATCCGCTAACGGCTGTCCCTTCAGAGGCTCGACGATCGCTGCTGTCGATGGCGTTTATGCTGTTGGGCTTCACGCTTTACTCTGGAACATTCTTTGCAGGCGGGTTGGTTGGCCCGGCCTTTCGGTTCTTTCCTGATCTGATTGTGCTGTTAGTGATCGGGAACCTGATTCTCGGCGGTTATGCCGCAGCACTCGGCTACATCGCAGCCAAGACTGGCCTTTCTACGGTTCTAATGGCGCGATCGAGTTTTGGCAGTGTGGGTTCTCGGTGGGTAGATTTCATTCTTGGTTTCACTCAAATCGGCTGGTATGCCTGGGGGTCAGGACTGGTTGCAGATCTGCTGAATAAGCTGGCAGGTGTACCGCCCTCTTGGAACTGGCTAATCGTCCTATTCTTCACGTATTTCTTTTGCATTACTGCCTACATTGGCTATCGAGCAATGGATTGGTATAGCCGCATCGCAGTTCCGGCAATTATTCTTTTGATGCTGTGGAGTTTATCGATCGCAGCTGGACAGGCAGGCGGATTTGCAGGTGCTCAAGCTATCCAACCGACAACACAATTGGACATCGGTGCAGCCTTAACCATTATTGTTGGCACGTTCATTTCTGGCGGCACCCAAGCTACCAACTGGAGTCGATTTGCTGACTCTCCCCGAACGGCAACTCTGGGAACTTTAGCGGCGTTCTTCATTGCTAATGGCTTTGTCGTTTTTGGGGGCGCGTTCTGCGCGCTGGTCTATCAGGACTTTGACATGGTATCGGTGATGGCGAAGCAGGGACTTTTGATTCCTGGATTCATCCTACTGTTTCTCAATATGTGGAGTACTCAAGACAACACAATCTATGCGTTTTCGATCGCGTTTTGCCATATGTTCCGTACTCAGAAACGCACATTTTTTGTGTTGATTGGAGCTACGATCGCCCTTGCTTTAACTTGGGGTGGGATCTACGAGAGCAAACAGTTCATCAACTTCCTAATTTTGCTAGGAACGCTCATTCCACCAATCGGTGGTGTGGTAATGGCGGATTATTGGCTGTACCGACATGGGCAATTTCCGGCTTTGGATGAACCGCAACCTGCGTTCAACTGGGCTGGCATCATTGCTTATGCTGTGGCTTCTGCGATCGCCTATTATTCGTCGGGCATTAAGCCAATCAACGGAATTATTGCTGCCGCTGTGCTCTACTTTATTCTGGCAAAGTTGATGCCAAATAGTCGCCGCAGTAGCGCAAAGCTGTAGCCACGTGGCTTTCAGCTTTATGCAATCCGTAGGATAAAAATTGCGATCGCACTGCTTCACAATTACCCGATTGTAGCGACGCAAGACTGATAGCTCATCGCCCGGATCATTAGCAAAAGAATGTGGTATTTGAAAGCATTCCGTAGTTAGAGATACAGAGATAGGTGTGAAACTACGCCTCAATGAAAGGATGGCTCAGTCCACTCCTATTTCCACAACGAACTTACCGAGCGGACTGCTTGACGCAACGCGAGTCTTATATGACTTGCAGCAAGCCAACGAAATTGCTCAGTCGTTTTCTGGATGCTTGGAGCCGGAAGCGATCGCCCATTGTATGACGACAGGATTAGTCGATCGATTTCACGGTGCTTTTGCGCGAGTTTGGTTGCTGGAATCGAATCAGACAATGTTGCGATTAGTGGCATCTTCGGGAATGTACACGCGCACCGATGGCTTCTTTGGGCGCGTTCCCATGGGAGCTTACAAAGTCGGGAAAATTGCTCAGAACCGCGTGTCGTTTCTCAGTAACAATCTGCCAGCAGAACCCTGGGTTGGCGACCGAGAATGGGCGATCGCCAATCGGATTCGCGGATTTGCTGGATATCCGTTAGCAATTGGCAATCGGGTGATTGGTGTGCTGGCAATGTTTAGCCATGAGCCATTGGAACCAGAATTTCTGGAGGTGCTGCAAACGCTGTGTACGATCGCCACGATCACCTTGGATACCGCCATGCAGTATCAGCAGGAAAAGCAAGCCTGGCCCACAGCTTCTCCCACTGCCCGTAATCTGACTTTATCGGATCAGCTGGCTGAAATTCTGAGCGGTTCACGGCTCACGCTTCTCGGTACGGAGCAACCTTTATCGACCTCCAAAAGCTATGTTTTTCTGAAAACGGCTGAGAGCTTAAATCAATTGCGCTGTACCCATGCTCGGTTGATTTACAGTGACGTGGCGGTGACACTAGAAGCGATCGTCCCTAACTCAACCTCAGACGCGACTGTTCAAGCTCACAGCACCCTAGCTGAAGTTCATACGCTTGCCGCAGGATTAGGCGGCATCCTGCAAACCCAACCTACTTCGGATCAGCGCGCCCTTCAGATCACGTTAAACCTTCCCTACACTGTGGAGCGATCGAGGCTAAGAGTACAAATTTCGTGTACCTCACTCCTACAACTGGCGCTAACTCAACTGGCAATCACAGCAGGTTTAGCCCTATGCGACGATCAGAATGCGCCATTAATCACAGATGATCTCAATGCTATTTCTGGCGATCGGGCAATTATCTGGATCAGTCAGGCACGACCGCAACCAGCAGGAATTCGGGCAAAGATTGACCTCTCGGTTCAGCCAGAGCAGCTACGACAGGCCGTAGAAGCTGTGACTCAAGGACGCACTTGGGGAATTCAGCCGGCGGTGCTTTCTGATCGCGAATTGGAAATCCTGTTGCTGCTGACCCAGGGACACCGCGATCGCGACATTGCCGATCGATTAGTCATCAGCGAAAGCACCGTCAAGTTTCATCTCAATAATGTTCTCGCCAAGCTCAAAGCCCGCACTCGCTATCAGGCAATCTATCAGGCGA
This sequence comes from Thermosynechococcaceae cyanobacterium, assembly GCA_036703905.1. Lineage (GTDB taxonomy): Bacteria > Cyanobacteriota > Cyanobacteriia > Leptolyngbyales > Leptolyngbyaceae > DATNQR01. Next base: position 333 of record DATNQR010000012.1, on the reverse strand, counting down.
TCGAGCAGGGCTGGATCTAGTCGATCGCAGGCTACCTGTCTATATCGCTAGACTTGGGGGTTCCGTATCTCCGAATACAAAGGCTACTGAAGCGCAAACTTAGGCTGGCGGTAACACAAATTACAGAACTTCCTGTCATCAATACTTGTTAGCAATATGACCAGTCATTACTCAGTGATCATTATTGGCGGCGGACAGGCGGGCCTGTCTATGAGCTACTGCCTGAAGGAACGAGGTATTGATCACATTGTCTTTGAGAAGAACCAGGTTGGGTATGCGTGGCGAGAGAAGCGCTGGGATAGCTTTTGTCTGGTGACACCCAATTGGCAATGT
>DATNQR010000011.1:0-2536 GCA_036703905.1 Thermosynechococcaceae cyanobacterium | reverse complement strand
GTGTTGGGCACTGAGCCAAGTGACTTTGGGCTTGCCAATGGCCCAATCATTTCCCCCCGGCCCGTTGTCAAGGTAGAGAGAATCCTTTGCATAGACAAACCCCACGGCAACCACCAGAAGGAGCGGGAGGACGAATTGCCGGAGCGCGATCGTCCATTTCGATAATCGCTTCCCGAATTTAGGGTTGCTGCGTTGGATCTTAGGGTTACTGCGTTTTTTGCTGCGGCTCATAGGATGATTTCAATCGTAATTTCAAATCCTCTACGCCTGGGGCATTGCAAGCATCACCCCACGCTTTTACTGGTTGACCGTCCTGAATCAACACACAGGCGATCGTGGCGGGTGGGTTAAGGTGGAAGTAGAGGAAGTTCAAAGCTGCTGCGCTCAAAAGAACTGCTCCGATTATTGGTGTCTTGCGCCAGTCGGCTTCGTACTAGGCTCTTGTCATAATTTTGCCCCTCTGAAGGTTCTTAGAGTCTACCGCTTGCTCTCGCAGCCGGTGCCATCTTTGTCCCTCTCAAACCGATGGGGGTCAGGCGGCAGCACTCGAAAGTTCTTCTGTTGGATGTTTTTACAGTCCAAGTCGGGCGGTGGTGATGGAGTGCAAAAATCCGGGTAACTGGGATGGCATTTGGTGGACTGTGCTACTAAGGTTTGGCTCGTCGCCTTTGGAAATGATTTGGGCTGGCACGATACGATCGTCACCGTTAGAAGCCCAAGCAAGAGACCCAGCCAGCGCTTTGTATTCTGTCGCATCTGGACTACCTCCGTCCGCCGGGACGCACGCTGGCGGCTCTCCCACCGCAGCGCCGTTCGATCGAGTCGGTTTGACCAGGGGTGTCGCAGTTCCCACTGCCGCCGCTATAACTGCCGCCGCTAGAGCTACCCCCGCCATACCGTTGTCCGTAGTAAATGTTTACGCCAGGGTCATACTTGCCCGCGTCTAGGTCTGTCTGAGCATTGTTCCAGTTCACTCTAGAACCAGTGCTAGAAGTTGTTGCCGCCCCCGTTCCCCCCGCACAGCCTGGAATGCTTGAGAAGACGGCTCTAGAGTTGTGAAGCTCAACTAATTGCGTCCTCAGCTTCGTAATTTGCCCCTGATAATCTGGAGGAAGCTGTGGGGTCGCCAGAATTGCATTCGTTTGATGAAAAGCTGCCAGCCAGTTTTGAGCGCAGATTTCCTGATTGAGCGCGGTCTGCTGCGCTTGCAGGGGTGAAGTTTGCGCTTGAAGGATGCCTGGTGTACCAAGCAACGAGAGAAAGGTGAGCACGCTTGTCCAACGAATCGGTTTCAGCATGGGAGAGGGGAAGTAGAGTTATCATCTAAAGTTCCCTAAAGACAAAACGGGATCACTAACGGGGATGAAGTTTCGATATTGGGTAGCTGCTTGGACGATCGTGATTACGGTACAAAACTGGGAATACTAGGTTCACGAGTCCTACGAGCCAGCGACCACTGATGCAGATACGTTTTACACTCTCCTTGATGTTGCTAGTGTTGATCGCCCTGCCCGTACCAAAGGCTGAAGCGCGGGCCCGGTGTTCTGACTTCGCCTCCCAAGAGGACGCGCAAGCGTATATGCAGCAGCAAGGCGCAACCTATCTAGATGGAGACAAAGACGGGATTGCCTGTGAGCGTTTGCCGCGCCGTAGCTCAACTGCTGCTAGTCCCCTGACTTTGCCGCAGTCCATTCCAACTCAGGCTCCAGCTGTGACCGTTACGGTAGTCAGCGTGGGAGACGGGGATACCCTGCGGGTTGCAAGTCAGGAGCAATGGATTACGGTGCGGCTAGCCTGTGTAGATGCTCCAGAGATGTCCCAGTCCCCCTACGGTCAAGCTGCCGCCCAACGTCTAAAACAACTCCTTCCTGTGGGGCAGTCCGTAACGTTACAAGTGGTAGAGCGCGATCGCTACGGACGAACTGTAGCCCAGGTGTATCGCGATAATCTTTCGATCAATCTTCAGATGGTGCAGGAAGGGCAGGCAGTTGTGTACCGCCAGTATCTTCGGGGTTGCCCTGGATTACAGACGCAGTTGCTTCAAGCTGAGAATCAAGCGCGACAGCAGCGCTTGGCGTTCTGGAGCCAGGCAAACCCCGTGATGCCTGAAGTGTTCCGTCGATCGCGCCAATAGCGTCTGAGTTGTGCCATGCAGCCAAAGCAAAATCTCCTGGGACTATTACTGCTGGGTTTGACGGCTTGCGCTCAACCCGCGCCAGTCAGTACGATTTCGCCAGTAAGCCCCAGTCCTACTCTTCCACCATCGTCTCCAGCTCGTATTGCAACCACGCCCTCTCCAGTTCCGCCTCTGGTTGCTCAACCTGTCCCTACTGCTCAAATCAGGACTGTTCTGGCTCCGACTGCCAGCCCTTCTCCAACTTTGTCCCCTAAACCAGGCGATCCGTTACGGAAAGCAACTAGTGGTGAAGGTTGCCAGTGTCCCTACGACTTGAATAAGCGGGGACATCCGTGTGGAAAACGGTCTGCTTACTCGCGCCCTGGAGGTGAATCTCCCCAGTGCTATGTTCAAGATCAG
>DATNQR010000010.1:0-3126 GCA_036703905.1 Thermosynechococcaceae cyanobacterium | reverse complement strand
GCGACTTAACCGAGCCGAGCGAGATGCGCTGGTGCAGGTTTTAGTAGACAGTTTCAACCCCCAGACTGTGCGACTCCCCAATCCTGCCGCACCGGAATCTACCCCTGGAACAGCTCCGTCGCGCTGATGCCATGCCAATGGAGCGGATTCTCAAGCATGGAGCCGGGTGGCGGTTGGGGTGGAATCCGATCGCTGAGAACTTCAAAGGCTTAGTCGGAACAGAAGACTGGTCTCTGGAATTGACCGAGGCAGAATTCAGCGACTTTTGCCGTCTAGCGGCGCAGCTTGCCCGCACAATGGCGCAGATGAGCCAGGAACTCATGCCCGAAGAAGCGATCGTCTGCGAAGCAGAAACCGATCGACTGTGGCTAGAGGTGTCAGGCTATCCCCACGCCTATTCGCTGCACTTGATTTTGCTGACAGGGCGGCGGGGCGAGGGTTGCTGGATAGCGGCGGCGGTTCCCGAACTGATGCACGAACTGACGCAGTGGGTTAATTCAACCCAAATGCAGGAACGCACTTGAATCGGAAGGCGTTGCAAAATGCTGGAATGAAAGACCCTCATTCCTAGTTTTTCTCCTACGGGAGAGAGTGAGGGTGAGAGCGATCGTAGTCAGCTTATCCCTCAATTCAGCAACGCCAATCAGAACTCCTTGACGGTGAAGATCAGCGTGGAGATCACTAGCAGCACCACAATATAAAGCAGTCCGTAGGCCGCGTTGGTCAGCAGCACGTCCACACCTGGAATTAGGTTATGGACGGCTTGATTCTTCAGATCGAGCCGAGCCAGATCCGGCAGCACTAGGTAAAGTGTGCGGGTGAAGCTTTCGATCGTCGGATTTTTGCTCAAAGCCCCCAATGTCACCAGATCGCGGCTGAAGTTGCCCATCAAGTACACCGCAAAAGTCAGCAGCGCTGCCAATAGAGAACTGGTGAACACGCCAAAGACGATCGCTACCGCAGTGATCAGGGACAGTTGCAGCAGTAGGTAGAGCGAAGACAGGGCGATCGGCGCAACAGGGTAGGGAATCCGATAGAGCGACAGTACGCCCATGTAGAGTGCTGTCATCACTGTCACTAGAACAGCTAACACCGCCGTTAGTCCTAGGTGTTTACCCACAATAAACTCTGCCCGACTGATGGGTTTGGCCATCAGCACCAGCACCGTTCGCTTCTCGATTTCTTTGTTGACTAATCCTGTGCCCACAAACACAGCAATCACCAAACTCAACAGCGCCATCGCCGCTAGCCCTACATCCAGGATGATCTTGTTCTCTGTGGCAGCAGAAACCTCTGGCAACAGCCGCGCCGCAGCAAACAGGACAAGGGCAAACAAGCCCACTAGGTAGAGGACGCGATCGCGGATCACCTCCCGGAACACATTTGCAGCGATGACCAAAGTTCGGTTCAGGTTCACAGTGCTCGGCTCCCAGCAGACTTCATCCATTAACGCACGGTTTGCCCCGTTGCTGCCGGGGCGATCGTCGGGGTTTCCACCGGCCCGCACTGGACGTTGGCAGTTTGGCTGGCCGGGGTGAGGGAACTTCCAGGATTGCGAGTGATGGTGCAGGTTTTGGTCAGGTAATCTCGATCTCGCTTGGTTTGGGGATCGCGGCGGATCGCCCACAACTGCACACGGTACTCCTGTCCCGACAGAATTCGTCCTTCCAAGCGCCAGGGTTCAGTATCCGTGCCTGTCCTCAACTTGCTGGCATCACTAATAGCAACCAAGTTCGGGTTTAGATTAATCAGCCAGCGCTCCACTTGCGACCAAGGCAACCCAGACAAATTAGCTTTGATGCCCGCGTCTGCCTGTTCCAGAAAAGCAACCCCCACCGATTGCGTCGCTTGGTTAGGTTCAGATGGAGGCTTAGGTGGACGATCGTCCACTGTTTGGGGAAATAAATTGGGATACCTTTGGGCCCATTGTTGAGTGGAAAAATAGAGCTGGAACCAGCAGCTAATCACCAAGTTGATCAACAGTAGGATTATAATTTCTTGCCGATCTGACGGCTCAGGCTTCTTGAATTTGGGGCCGTTTTTGATAAACTTTGGAACGATCGCAATCAGTGCGGATAGAGGAAACCAATAGACAAAAACGTAAGATGGATCGCGATCAAACAATCCACCGAACAGAAAAATAGAGAGCAGCCCACCTGTGATCCAGGGAGCAATGAATAACTTATTAATCGTTAGGCGTTTTGCAACTTCTTTGCCGTGCATGGCCCAGTGCAGTCCTGAGATCAGAAAGATCCATGCGATCGAGGCGATAATTCCCTGAACAGAATTGGTCACTGCCAAGGAAGAAACCGCCCAAGAGAAGACGCTGATCCAAATTAACGCTTGCCAGGAATCCCAGGTGGGTGGAGTTAAGAGCGCTCGGACTTGCTCCAGGGCGCGGTTGGCAGTGACAAGCACCAGGATTTCTCCGAGGGAGAAATTGAAGATCCAGAACGTGATCAAAATGAAGACGATCGTGACCAGCAAAAGGGCTTGCCAGGAGATTAAGCTGGGTGGAAGTAGGAACTGAAACAGCCTGAAAAAATCCATACGTCGATCGATCAGGGATAGCGAGTCTGTTCAAACAGCCGAATTAGCAGCAGAAATAGAATTGCGCTGAAACTACATGAGTTACCCACAAAAACTGCATAGATTTCGCTGTTGCGCCGAAACTTGAAGGATTGCTTTTGTCTGAGAAATCGCCTCACCATTTCTTCAGATTCAGCATTCTTTTCTGTTCTCTCTAGAAGTAGCTTAAGGAGCCTAAGTCCCTGAAACTTCAGGAAAAAGGTCGCTAGAAATACTCCTAAACCAATGAATAGGAATGTCGAAGCAGTACGCTGCCAAATCTCAGGCGATAGCTGCTCAAACAGCAGAATGCTGATGATCTTCGGTCTTAAATCTTCAGGGATGAATGGTTGAACATTGAAAAAGACAATCCAACCCACAAATACTGAAAGTAGATTAATAGTAAAGGCATATTGGGCGCTGATCTTGTAGTCCAGTCGCAGAGTTTTGTGCAGGACGATCGTCTCAATCACGATCGCCACCGCCAAAAACAAAAACTGGAACACGATCGCCCTCAGCGCCAGAATAGTAGAAGGCATGATTTGCTGAAGCTCAACA
>DATNQR010000009.1:0-6845 GCA_036703905.1 Thermosynechococcaceae cyanobacterium | reverse complement strand
GAAGCTGGGCAAGCTCTCCCCTGACGACGTGAAAGCAGCAACGCTGGCCGGAGAGCCGATCGTCGCTAAACTCACCAACGCTCCCGGAAACAATGCCGCGATCGGTGGACTCAAGGTCGTGACCGAAAACGGTTGGTTCGCCGCTCGGCCCTCTGGCACAGAGAACGTATACAAAGTCTATGCAGAAAGCTTCAAGGGTGAAGATCACCTTAAGCAAATTCAGCAGGAGGCTACGGCGATCGTCGCTGATGCACTGTAGACGCACTGTAGACCAGGATGCACTGTAGGTCAGGTTATTGAGCCAGGCGATCGTTGACAATTCTGCGCTTCTGCCAGTTGTCTACGAGCTTCCAAATCTGGTAGGCGGCAAAGCCAAATAGCCCGATCACTAGCAGTCCAGCGACGACCGGAACCGTGAGGGCCAGGAGAGACAGCAAACCCGCGATCGCCAGTTCCAGCAGGGCGAAAAGCGGGTTTGCCAGTCCGCCAGACGCGGCCGTGGAAGTGCCCCGCAGCAGATTCAGCACACTTTTGGTCAGACCGGCGGTTCCTCCTCCGGCAACGATCGCCAGCGTCCACTTGGCCAGAGGATCAAGATCGGGGGCAACTGAAGCAACAACAACTGTTCCCGCCACGATCGCGGCTGGTGTAGCTAGCACGTCCAGCAAATGATCAAACCAGGGGATCGAATAGCCGATCACTTCTAGAGTGAGGGCGATCGTAAATAGGATCAGCGCTTGGGGATTCTCGATCCAGTCGAAGTTAGTAGGCAGATCAATGTGCCCCAGGACGGCAGCAGCGCTGAGGGCAAAGAGAGGCGCGAACACCCGAAAGCCAGAAGCAGCACTCAAGCTGATGGCCAGCATAAGCTCGATCAGAGTATTGAAGCTGAGGAACTGCTGCACGGAATTCACCTGAGCGAGAGCTACGTTCCCCAGTTTAGAGGAAGCTCCAAAGGCGGTATCCTGCCTGGGGCGTATCGTTTGCAGATCGATCGCTTATCCCCTCTTTCAAAGCAAAGTTCACCGCCCTGACCCCGCCACCCGCAGCCGTTGGGTGATCATGGTGATACCGCCCTGACGCACGATGACGGCTGAAATCCAATGACTGTTGGCGGTGGTTGGGGCGCGGCCCGTTTTGAAAATACCGCCGCCGTTGAGGGGTTCCAGGTCAACTTTTGTTGGGTTCAGGAAGCCATCAGGCTTAACCGCTTCTTCCAGTGCCACTCCCAGCAACAAATCACTGCCCAGAGGCTCCTGGACGATCGCATCTACACTGAATTCTTGACCTGGACTCACCTGTTCTGGCAGGTTCAGCAGCACTTTGGGCGGGTTGCTACCAGAGGTGATTAGGCTGCGCTCAGTCACAATTTCCTGCCGGACAACCTTCTGGTTCTCAATCTGTTGTTTAGCTTGCAGAGTGGAATCGATCTTGAACTCACGATCGCCCTGTTTCTGCGTTCCGGTAATGCGAGTCACAGTTTCCGCCTCAAAGCCTGCCCCTACGGCTTTCCAGGATTTCAACTCGGTCTGGTAGGTCAAGTTAGGGTAGCGCTGCCAGAGGGAAGTGAGGGACTGCCCCAACGTTTGACGAGTCAGTCCATCCGAACTTCTGAAGTTTTCCCCATAGAACTGAAGCGTTCCAGGCACATCCCGACGGTTGGCGATCGTGTCAAGTTGAGTCAGGGTTGCTTTGAGCTGGGCAGGCGCAGTGTCGGGACTTTCAGCCCGCACAATTCCCCCAGAGAGCAGGCTGGCGGCAAAAGCACTGGCAGTAACCAACCCCACCCAGCCGAGTTGACATTTTTGGGGCAGGGAGGGCGTTGGCATCCGTAACTTGTCCATAGGGTTAGCGGGGGGTGATAGATTTTGAAAGAACCGGCGATCGGGGCGATCGTCGCGCTCCCATCAGTAAACCAATGAGGTAGCTTGTGAAGTTATCCGATTCTACTCCGTCAGGAACTCGCCTAGCAGAACCCCCACGATTGCTGATTGCAGCTAGTGGAACCGGGGGGCACGTTTTTCCGGCGATCGCGGTGGCGGAGCAGTTGCCCGACTATCACATTGAGTGGCTGGGCGTACCCGACCGCCTGGAAACCAGCTTGGTTCCCAAGTGTTACCCACTGCACACGATCGACGTAGAAGGCTTCCAGAAGCGAGATTTGAGAGCAGTTCGGGTGCTATGGAAATTGGCTCGATCGCTGTTTCAGGTGCGGCGATTGCTGCAACGGGGCAAGTTTCAGGGCGTGTTCACTACGGGCGGCTACATTGCGGCTCCGGCCGTGCTGGCGGCTCGATCGCTCGGCTTGCCTGTGGTGCTGCATGAGTCGAACGCGCTCCCCGGCAAGGTGACACGCTGGCTAAGTAGCGGGTGCAGCACCGTGGCGATCGGGTTTGCGGCGGCGGCCAAGCATCTGCCTCGTGCTCAGACGATTTGCGTGGGCACGCCCGTGCGATCGCAATTTCTCGAGGCCAGTCCGATCGATGATCTGCCTCTTCCGGCTGAGGGGCCGGTGCTCGTTATCGTCGGTGGCAGCCAGGGAGCTGTTGCGGTGAACAAGCTGATACGACAGTGCGCCCCAGCTTGGCTGGCGGCAGGAATTTGGATTGTTCACCTCACCGGAGACAGCGATCGCGATGCCAAAACCTTGCAGCACCCGCACTATCTAGCGTTGCCCTTCTATCACAACATGGCAGGACTCTTCCGCCGCGCTACTTTGGCTCTCAGCCGGGCTGGAGCCGGAACTCTAACGGAGTTAGCGATCGCCCACACGCCTTCGATCCTGATTCCCTACCCCTTCGCCGCCGAAGACCACCAAACCTATAATGCTCAGGTGTTTGTGCAGGCAGGGGCAGCGCTTTTGGCCCAGCAGGCAGATCTCACGCCAGAATCTTTTACAGCAGAAGTGTTGAACCTGGTGCGATCGCCCGAAACTTTGCAAACAATGTCCCAGCAAGCTCAGAGTCTGGCGGTGCTGGACAGCGCCGAACGCTTGGCGCGGCTGCTACGAGAGACGATCGAGAAGTGACTTTCAGGCAAACCCCTTGAAGAGGCTTTTGAGATTTGCCTCTTTTTTAGGAGGGCTAGGGGATGAAGGTTTCAAGCCTCAAACGCGTGAGTCTTAAAAACAACTGCGAAATAACTGCGGAATTACAGCTTCCCCTCTTCCCTCAAGTCTTTCGTCTTCTGTATAATGGAGTACTTGGGGTTTTGTTCAGCGCAATGGAGACGGTAATGGGTCGTACATGTCAACTAACGGGCAAAAAGGCGAATAATGCCTATGCAGTTTCCCACTCTCACCGCCGCACCAAAAAAGTGCAAGAAGTGAACTTGCAGTGGAAGCGGATTTGGTGGGAGCAAGGCAAGCGGTGGGTGCGGCTACGTCTTTCCACCAAAGCTATCAAGACTTTGGAACTCAAGAGTCTTGATGCGTTTGCTAAAGAAGCCGGAATAAATCTGAACCGCCTGTAGGCTGGGTTCCAGGACTGGCGTTTAGGGAGCGGTCGTTTCTGCGATCGCTCCCTTTTGTGCTGCTACAAGTTTTTCTTGATAAATAAATACACCTCGTCTCTCTGATAGCGCAGATCGAACTGTGGGGTTTGCTGTAGCTGTTGAACCCAGGTTGTCATCATGCCCAAACTGCCCATGACTCCGGGATGGCGCACATCCAGCAGCACGTAGTCGAACCCTGTTGGATCGGAACCGACCGCTTCTTTGACCGCCAGCTTGACGATCGGACGATGCCCCAGATGGGGAGCCAGACGAGCCATCGTCAAGACACTGCCTGGAGTTTGAATCAACGCCATTGCCTCACGGTTGGCTTGCCAGTTGTCTAGTAGGCTCAAATAGCGACCGCCAAAATACTCGACCTTAGCCAACGCCAGGAAGCCGACCAGCGACCAGATCAGGATAGCGCGGGGACTGCGAATTAGGGTTTTCCCGGCAGCCAGGGCGGCGATCGCCGCTACAATCAAAAACGGCAGCGCTGGCAGAGAGTACTGATGGATCAGATCTTTCTGAGCGCTGGAAGTGGAGAGCAAGTTGATCGCTAGGGTAGGAACGATCGCTATCAGGGGAGCCAGATAGCGCAGAGACAGTCCCCAGGCGATCGGCAAAAACAGCAGCACCAGATAAACCGCGTTCTCCCCAGTGATCAAATGAGACAAAACTCTCTGAGGCTGCACGACCAGGTTAAGCAGAATTTCCGTGAGCGAATTGCCCAGGTAAGCGTAGCGAGGCACAGATTCCACACCACCAGGGCGAAAGTGGGGAATCACCACCTGAGTCACTGTCCAGAACCAGGTGATCCCCAACCCCAGAGCGATCGCCCCAAAAATTCGCTTTTTCTCTGCCAGCCAGAGCCACGCGCCCATTGCGGCTACCGTCAGCGACAGTGCATCACGGCAACCCAAAATCAGGATGATCGCACCGCAGAACCAGCCGAGTTTTGCAGCACGGGCCGCCAGAATTGCGCCTAGAAATAGCGGTAGGGCGATGACTTCGGGATGGAAGTCGAACAAGTTAAGGTTGAAAACTAGGGGGTAGAGCAAATAAACCCAAGCCAGGGTGATCGCCTGCTTGGGAGTCAGTCCCGCTTGCCGGGCTAGATGCCAAGTGGGAAGTGCCCCCAGCGCTAACGCCAAAGACTGGATGCCAAACAGCCAGTAGACCGAGGGATGGATCACGTAGAGCAGGGCGATCGGGTAGAGAATCCAGTCGCCGTGACCGCCCAAGAAGTGGTAGCCCCAGAAGGAGACTACGGGCGGCAAGCCCCGACTCAGCAGATAGAGCGCTTGGTCAAAATAGCCCAGATCAAAAGCGTTGGATTGCAACAACTCATGGCGCACGCTGCTACACAGGAACAACACCAGCGCGCTGCTGCCGATCATCCAAGCCAACGGATTTGTTTGGAAGCGCTTCATGCTATTTCAAACCCAATGTCCTAAGCTGTTTGTCTACAGCTATAGATCGATCGTGACTGACCTAAAAAATTAGGTGTTGCTGAAAACCTTACCAGTTCAGCAACACCTATCGTTCTGTAAGTATTGTTCTGTAAGGCTTGATCTATAAATCAAACGCTCCAGCTTGGCTACGCGCCAGCCAGCAGTGCCTTCGATTCCGATTCTCCGGCTTTCCGCAACTGTCGGCTCAACCGTGCAGTCAGCAGCCCCAAAAGGCTGAACTGGCTGACCAGGCTGAAGAGAATCTCCAGCATAGAAACTTTCTCTAAGCTGTAAACCGCAAAGACAGAAAACAGCCACAGAACCGAATCGCTGCTACCGGCGAAGCCAAGGACAGAAAAGACGATCGGCGGGATCATGACCAGGCTACCCACTGCGCTCGTTGCCCAGACAGCTCGTTTTGGTGACGGCAGGAACAGCAGAAATTGGGCGATCGCTGCACAGAGCAGGATGAAGACTGAGCCAAACACAAGCGACAGCACAGCTCTAAGGATTGTCGCTGGTGTGAGATTCCAGGTGAGAATCCAGGAGGTGAGAATAGCGCTCCCAATCAGCAAGTTGAACCCGATCGCCAGCAGGGCTGGACTTTTTTCGTCCCAGGTTAGGTCAGACAGGATAGATCGACTCCAGAAGCGCCTGCCCTGAGAAATTCGCTCCCGACGATAGCGAGCCCAGTCCAGCAACGCCTGACGATGGGGCAACAAAGCTGCACCCAGCGCCCCAAACCAAAGCAAATTTAGGAACAACAGAATAATTAGATCCCCAGGGCGAATCCCAGCTTGGGTGGTACGGAAGCAGAAGCCCACCAGAAAGCACTCAACGCTGAGAGTAGCAAAGTAGCTCTGGCGCTTGCTTAGCAAGGTGGCGCTGGGGTTGCGGAAGCGGCGGTTGACTGCCTGCCACAGCCAAAACGTACCGATGCCCAGCGTCGTCAGCACAAATCCCAGCGTCAGCCCCAGGTTTTCGCCGATCGGCAGATAAAACCATTGCTTGATCGGCATATAGAGCGGCGGTTGCAGGCTCCGGGAAAAATACCAAGTTTGCACAAAGAAGCTGTAGCTGATCCAGATCAGCAGCGCCCCTGCCCAACCCTGAGCACCCGTCAGGCAGGCATAAAGCAGCGAGGCCGTGTAGAAGAAACTGCCCACAGCGATCGTTACCAGGTAATAGCCGAGCACCTCTAGGGCGGAAATGTGACCCAGAATCGCCGCCATCAGGTGCAACGGGAGTGCCAACGCCACCATCAGAAGAGGGACGATCGGCACTCCCAGCATTTTGCCCAGCAGAATCTGCCCACTCTGCTGAGGACTGAGGCGAATAAAGTTTAGCGTTCCCCGCCGCTCCTCTTTGCCCAGGTCATTAATCAGCAGGGCAACCCCCGCTACCAGCAACAAGAAGGGCAGTGTCCAACTCAGCGCTTGGAACACATCCATCCACCAGCCCTGCCAGTTAACGATCGGATTGTTGAATCCGTCCATGATGCAGCTTGGCGAGGCGGGATAGCCCGTGGGAGTACCTGTACAGCGATGATGGTAGGTCTGCGTGCCATCGGGCAGATTCAGAGCGAAGGCAGCCAGCACAAGGGCTTGGGCCAGCAAAGAGCCGATCGCAGTAAACATCAGGGTGCGAGGTTTCAGTCTTCCCTTCACCTCCCGAAAAAACTGGGGATTCCAGTCGCTCAGTTTGTAGAGCCAGTCGAGTGTCATGTTGACCTCCGTTTAAGGGTTGCGTCAAATCTCAGTGTGAATCTCAGATCGAATTGAGCCGGTGAATGAAAGCTAGTTAAACTTTGGGACGGCTGGGAGGCAGTTCTGGGGGATGGCGCAGGCGAAACACTGCAAGCTCCCAGCAAGCGATCGTTAGGATGCCAATTAGAGCGGCTCC
>DATNQR010000008.1:0-11392 GCA_036703905.1 Thermosynechococcaceae cyanobacterium | reverse complement strand
CTTCAAAAATGTCTCCAGAAATTGAACTCTAGAGAGGGGGTGCAGGTAAAGGCTTCGCTGGAGCTGTGGTGATTGGGTTGGGGCCGCCCTGACCAACCATGAACTGGTTCATCATGTCGTGGTCTTCGTGCACCGTGTTGTGGCAGTGCGACATATAAGCTCCAGTGTTTGGCCCAAACTTGCCAATCACACGGACTGACTCGTTCTCGCCAACGTAGAACACATCCTTGAAACCCCGCTCGTAGGCGAAAGGTGGCTGCCCGTTACGGTCAAGAATCTGCATATCAATCAGGTGAACGTGGACAGGATGGAACCAACCCCCTGAGTTGTTATACAGCCGCCAGATCTCGACATCGCCAAGCTGAGGATTAGCGTCAAACCGATTGACATCCCATGTTTTACCGTTGATCACCCATAGTCCATTGGTTCGCTCGTACCGGAATTCGCGCGTCCGCACGGCCGAACTAGCCGGAATGAGATTGTAAGGACGCAACGTGCTGGGAACGGAGCTAGGATCAGCCTCTTGCCGCACGATATCAAAGCGCATCACAACATCAGTTCCGTCATATTCATCGTTGTTCGGAGGACTAGCATTCCTCATGACAATTTTCGTTCCCACCGGGTACTTGGAGAAGTCGATGACGAACTCGTAACGCTCCGCCGAACCAATTCGGAAATTGGCGACATCTACGGGCGCTCCCATCAGACCCGCATCGGTGCCGATCATCGTAAATCTGGCACCGTTGCTGAGCGAAAGTCTGTAAGAGCGCGAAACTGAGCCGTTGCACATGCGAAAGCGGTACTTGCGGTTACCAACTTCCATTCGTGGCCAAGGCACACCGTTGATAGTGATCACGTCTCCCATGAGGCTTTTTTCGCCCTGGTCGTCATAAACCACAGTCCCATCCGACCTGAAGATCATGTCCTTGAGCAGCAGCGGTACATCGTAGGCCCCTGAAGGCAGGTTCAAACTATCTTCAAAATCGTCTTTCACCAGATAGAAAGCAGCCAACCCCTTATAGACATTCTTTGCCGTCTGGTGAATTGCGTGATCGTGAGACCACAAGGTGGCGGCTCGGTTGTTCGGGTAGATGTAGTCCTTGTACTGTCCGGGATAAATCAAGTCTTCAGCGTAACCGTCGTATTGCGGTAGGGCTGCCATTCCATGCAAGTGGGTTGAAGTTGGCGTGCCGATGCTGTTGTTGATGTAACGGACAACAGACTGCCGATCTTTGCGCTGAACGATCGTGGGACCCGGAATCAACCCGTTGTAGCTAAAAACCTCACTGCTACGGCCCGGTATGATGTTGACCCTGGTTTTGTTGACAGTGATCTGGTAGTAATCAGTCGTTGCATCGCTGCGGACAGGTCTGAGTACAGGTGGAACTTTGAAGGGAAGAGAAAAGGGAGTAATTCTAGGACTACCCGCGTCCCCTGCGTAGCTTTTGCGTTGTAACCCTATTGGCAGTAGAAGGCTACCACCAGCGATCGCTCCAAGCTTTAAAGCGTCCCTTCTGGAAATGTTTTTCATTATTTGTGTTTTTGGGTGGGTAAATGCTGAGCTTGATCACCCTGAGTAAGTCAACTCACTGAGGGCTTCTCATGAGCTTTACATAAATTAACATAACCTAGGGGGAAATACTGTGATTTGAGACACCGGAAGCCATTTATGTCAGGGATTACACGGGGTTCCCTGACATATGAGAATTCACTTCTGGCAGCCCTATTTCCTGACCGATGGAAAATAATTATCTATTTCTAGAGATCCTGCTAAAAATGCTGGCGAATGTTTCCGAAGATCACTTTGCGGCGGTACTTGGGCACAAACACAACAGGATATTTGCCGGGTGCATTCCAACAGAACCTAGGCGCTGAGTCGATCGCGGCCCTTGTTCATGGGCCGATCAGTATAATCCCTGACACTTTTAACGGTATGTTAGGCGCACCTTAAAGTTTCTGTGGGATTTGTGAAGACTGACTCAGTAAAACTACGGCCTGCCGTCCAGATACTCCAGAGATTCACTTGACTCTGAAGAAACGAGCACGAAGAGACAATTCTTTCTGCTTCAGTGTCAGCAGGAGCGGGCTGAAAACCTTACCTTTCACTCATTCCCTCAAACGCACTATGCCAGACACAACGCTACAGGGCTTTGCATCGCTTCCAGCCGATACGTTTGCAGACGGGCCGCCATCGGGCAGAGGCATCTCTGCAAACGGTCGATCCGGCCCGTTTCCCGGACAGCCCGTTCAAGGCTTTAGTGGGGTGCAGTTCGCTGACCAAAACACCTTCTGGTTCATGCCCGACAACGGCTACGGAGCCAAAGAGAACAGTTCGGACTTTTTGCTGCGGGTCTATCGAGTAGACCCCAATTTTCAGGGAACTCCAGGCGGAGATGGCAACGTCGATCTGCTGAACTTTGTCCAATTTGCTGACCCCGATCGCAAGGTTCCGTTCAAGATTGTCAACGAGTCAACGGGCGATCGTGCCTTGACCGGAGCTGATTTTGATATTGAATCGCTGGTGATTGCCAAAGACGGGACGTTCTGGGTAGGCGATGAGTTTGGCCCGTTTCTGCTGCACTTCGACGCAACGGGCAAACTGCTGGAAGCGCCGATCGCAACTCCTAATTTCACCCAACTGAACACGCTCAACGGTCAAGCGCCGCTGGTGATTGCCCACCGGGGAGCCAGTGGCGAACTGCCAGAACACACGATCGAAGCCTACAGATTGGCTATCCTGCGCGGGGCAGACTTCATCGAGCCTGACGTGGTTTCCACCAAAGATGGCGTGCTGATTGCTCGTCACGAACCTATCCTGGGCGGCAGCACTGACGTTGCCAGCCGGCCCGAATTTGCTGGCCGCAGACGCAGTGGAACGATCGACGGCGTGCTGTACGAGAACGAATTCTTTGCCTCAGACTTCACCCTGGCAGAAATCAAGACCCTGCGGGCGATCATGCCTCAGGGCTACCGCACCGATGTTTTCAACGGCGTGTTCCAGATCCCAACCCTGGAAGAAGTAATCAACCTGGTCAAGCAGGTCGAGGCAGAAACCGGCAAGACGATCGGCATCTATCCCGAAACCAAGCACCCCACCTACCACGACAATCTCGGCTTGTCTCTGGAAGAACCCCTGCTGGCGACCCTGCAAAAAACTGGATTCACCGATCCGACCCGCGTCTTCATCCAGTCCTTTGAAGTCAGCAACCTGAAGGAACTAAGCACCAAGACCGATATTCCCCTAGTGCAATTGCTGGATGCCTACGATGTGGACTACAACACCGGGGCACTAATCTATCAGGATGAATATGCTCGTCCTTATGACTTCACTGTCAAGGGCGACACCCGCACCTACGGTGATTTGCAAACTCCCGCAGGCTTGGCAGAAATTGCCACCTATGCAGATGGCATTGGCCCCTGGAAGCGGATGATCGTTTCCGTCAAAAATGTAGACAACAACAACGACGGCAGACCCGATGACCTGAACAATGATGGCACGATCAACGATACCGATCGCGTCACTCTGCCTCCTACCAGCTTGATTGCTGACGCGCATGATGTGGGTCTGTTCGTCCATACCTACACCCTCCGCAACGAAGGTCAGTTCCTAGCTTCCAACTACAACGGCAATCCTGAACTGGAATTCCGCCAGTTCATCCAGTTGGGCGTGGATGGCTACTTCACCGATTTCCCCGGCACAGGCGATTTGGTGCGCGACCAAATTACCGGAGAGTTTGTCCGATCGCCCCAAAATCCCGATGTTCTCAGCCGTCCTCAATTCAACACGCTCAACGGTCAGACTCCGCTGGTGTTAGGACACCGGGGAGCTAGTGGCGATCGTCCAGAACACACCCTGGCCGCCTACAAGAAAGCGATCGCGGACGGCGCTGACTTCATTGAGCCTGACTTGGTTGTGACCAAGGATGGCGTGTTGATTGCTCGTCACGAGCCTCTGCTAGCAGTCGCCCTGCTCAATGCTAATGGCACAATCCGCCGCGATGCCAATGGCAATCCCCTGCTCAACACCAGCGACACCAGCACCGATGTTGCCACCCGTCCTGAGTTTGCCGATCGCCTCCGCATCAAGAACCTGGACGGCACAAACGTCGCGGGCTGGTGGGCTGAGGACTTTACCCTGGCAGAAATCAAGCAACTGAACGCGATCGAGCGGATTCCAGCCATCCGGGGCACAACGTTCGACAACGATGGCTTGAAGGTTCCCACTCTGGCGGAAGTGATTGCGCTGGTCAAAGAAGTGGAGGCAGAAACCGGACGCACGATCGGCATCTATCCCGAAACCAAACACCCCACCTTCTTTGCAAATCAGGGTTTCAATACCAGCCAACTGCTGGTTGACACCTTGAAGGCAAACAATTTCACGGCTCCCAATCGCATTTTCATCCAGTCCTTTGAGGTCGGCAACCTGAAGGTTCTGAACGAATCGATTATGCCTGCGGCAGGGGTGGACATTCCTCTGGTTCAACTGTTTGGCGGCTCCGGCAGACCCTACGATTTCGTGGTTAGTGGCGACACTCGCACCTACACCGATCTATCCACCTCAACTGGATTGGCAGAAATCGCCAGCTATGCGGCCGGAATTGGCCCCAACAAGCAGCGAATTATCCCCCTGGCAACGGTTGATCGTGACGGCAATGGCACACCCGACGACCTAAATGGCGACGGCGCGATCAGCGATGGCGATCGTGTGACGGGCACTCCCACCACGCTGGTTACCGATGCCCATTCCGCAGGCTTGCTGGTGCATCCCTACACTCTGCGGGATGAGTCTTTCTTCTTGCCTGCCAGCTACAACGGCGATCCGACGGCTGAGTATCGTCAGTTGATTGACCTGGGTGTGGATGGATTCTTCACCGACTTCTCGCGCACGGGTCGTTCCGTCATCGTCAACGACTACCTGGAAGGGACGGGCTTTTCCAATGTGCCCCAAACTTACTACGGCAACACGATCGTCCCCAACCTCAACCGCTCTCAGGGCTATGAGGGACTAGCAACCAACCCTGGCAAAACGGAATTTTATCCGCTGCTGGAGGGAACTGTGGTTGGCGATCCGGCGGGTGCGCTGCGGATTCATCAGTTCAATCCCACTACCAGCACGTTTGACGGCTTGGTTGGCTACTACCAGTTGGAAAGTCCCGCTAACGCGATCGGAGACATCACTGTTGTCAACAATAATGAGTTTCTTGTCATTGAGCGTGACAACGGTCAGGCCAACACCGCCCAGTTCAAGCGGATCTATAAAGTCGACTTCTCTCAGCAGAACAGCAACAGCTTTGTTTCCAAAGAACTCGTTTCTGATCTGCTCAACATCCAAGACCCCAACGATCTCAACAAAGACGGCAGCACAACCTACAGAATGCCGTTTCAGACGATCGAAGATGTTCTGGTCATTGATGCCAACACGATTCTAGTTGCCAACGACAACAACTACCCGTTCTCGGTGGGTCGCCCCCCCGCGATCGACAACAACGAAATCGTGCTGCTGCAACTGGAGCAACCGCTCAACCTCGACCCACGAGTGGGACTAGCAGGCTTGACTGTTCAATCCTTGCAGGGCGGAGATGGAGTGAATACTTTTGCGATCGTTCAGGGTACGACAGCGATCGATCGCTTTAGCGGCATCGGGCGCGGCGTTAATCCGTCATCTGAGACACTGGCTGAACTCGATACCCTCAAGTTCACTGGGGCTAATTTCACCCCCGGAAACCTGCTGCTGACTCAGAACGGCAACAACCTGGAAATCACGTTTGATGGCGTTGCCAATACTAAGGTAGTGCTGACTGACTTTGCCCTGGATAACCTGGACAACTTGAGACGGGACACCGGCGCAAACGTCGATGCAGCTAACATTCTATTCGACGGGCAAATGCAGGTTCAAGACAGCTTTGATGTCTTCAACGCCGAGTGGAACTTCGATCGCATCTTCAACCCCAACTCTGTCACCTTCCTCAATGAACTAGACAACGACATTCAGGGCTTTGACGCTTCTGATGACGTGATCAATGGTCAGGGGGGAGACGATCGCATTGCGGGT
Organism: Thermosynechococcaceae cyanobacterium; assembly: GCA_036703905.1. Classification (GTDB taxonomy): domain Bacteria; phylum Cyanobacteriota; class Cyanobacteriia; order Leptolyngbyales; family Leptolyngbyaceae; genus DATNQR01. The sequence goes on along the minus strand of DATNQR010000008.1, from coordinate 5,340 downwards.
CTAGGCGGCAACGATCTGCTGCGCGGCGGAAATGGCAATGATTTCCTGCGGGGTGGAGCAGGCAACGACGTGCTAAACGGCAACACAGGCAACGACTTCCTGTACGGCGACGGTGGCAACAACCTCCTGCGCGGCGGTGCAGGGCGCGATGTTTTTGTTCTCGACAAACAGGGCAGCGCCACGATCGCCGATTTTGAGAATGGAACCGACCTGCTCGCGCTGCCCGCAGGTTTGGGCTTCAGCAGTCTGTCAATTTTGCAGGGCATCGGACAAAACGCTAACAGTACGCTGATCCAACAGCAGGGCATAACGCTTTCTGTACTGCCTGGTGTGCAAGCCGGTAGCATTACCGCTAGCAGTTTCATCCTGATCTAAGCATCCTGGTTCTATTAAGCCATTCTGGTTCTATTAGGCAGAGAGGGACGATCGAATGATCGTCCCTCTCTTTTTTTATAGCTATTTATAGCGATAGCTTCGTAGGTTAGGACGGGGTACAGGGTTGAAATCCCTGGCTGGGGGCAGCGCCCCACACTGGGACATCGATCGTCCATCTTTTCAGCCTGTCTCTTTAAGCTGTTTAGGCTCATTTGCTCTGAGTCCAGAGGAAACTCGCTGGATCTGGGGGTAGAAGTTGAGCTAGATTAAGTTGCATCAGTCTTGTCCGCAACGGTGTTTAGGAGCAGAAAAATGCAGCATTTCAAGCGGTCTTTGCAGAAGAATCTGAGCTACCTGTTGCAGGGAGGACTGGCGCTAGTGGCGGTTCCGGTAGGGACGATCGGCTTTGGTTTGGCGATCGCTCCTTCGGCATCGGCTCAGGCCGCTTACGGCAGCTACATCGGTATTGGCCCGTCCGTTGGGCTGACAGACGGTAGCCGTGAAGAACCCAGCAAAGTGGCGGGTGTGGTAGCGGGTCGCTACAAATTTATAGCTGCACCGATTTCACTGAGAACCCAAGTCTTGATTGGCAACAGCGTCGCGGTGGTTCCCACAGTTTCCTACGATATTCCCCTCAGTTGGCGGGCAGACGCTTACATCGGCGTGGGTGCTTCAATTCCCTTGAGTGGCGATCACACTACGCCCGTTGGCAACCAGACAGCATTTGCAATTCAGCCCGGAATTGATTACGCCTTGCCCAATAGCGACTTTGTGCTGTTTGGCAACGCCATCATCGCCTTCGGAGCCTACAAGCAAGGGCCCGGCCCGGCGGCTTCGGTTCAGGGTGGAGTTGGAGTGAGATTCTAAATCACAACAGCACTAGGTCACAACAGCACTAGGTCACTACAGCTCTAGATCACCACGGTAGCCAATTCAGCCCATCGGCAGCCAGAGCACCTGCGATCGCCGCAGTTGCGGCCGAAGTCAGGGCCGTACTGAATAACCACCAGGCAGCAATTGCGATCGCCTTTTGGGCAGCAGCAGCTTGTTCCTGAGCCTGCTGCTTCAAAGTTTCGAGGCGCTGTTCTGCTTCCTGTTGCAGTTGGCTTACCTGCTGCGAAACTCCCGATTTCACTGACTCCACGCGATCGACGATTTGGCCCATCACAGCTTCTGAGAGGTCATCGCGGGTTTGCAGCAGTTGAGCGATCGTCTCTCGGTTGAGTGTGCCGAGACGGGCGTTGAGGTTTTGCCAGCCCGCTTGCGGCTCAGATAGAAGACCCTGCAATTCCTGCTTCAGTCGATCGAGATCTACTGGAGGAAGCTCAACAGTCGCTAGGGCTTGGTTTAACTTAGTCAGGGCTGGGGCGATCGCTTGCTGGCTTTGCTGCCGGAGCGCCTGACCTTGCTCGACCGTCTGCTGAAGCACGGTCTTGATTTGACTGACGATCGGCTCCGCTTCAGCGCTGGTCAAGTCGCCTCGATTAGCCAGAAAAGTTGTCAGTGCCGACGGATCAAGATCGGGCAGTGAATCCTGAAGCGATCGCAATTTTTCTGGAGCGATTTTGAGAACATAGCTCAGACTGCGCTGAAGTTGGGCGGGTTTGAGGTCATCCAGATCTGCCTGCTGCAAATAGGTAGTGAGCGAATCCCAAACAGGAGTTGTGCCTCGCGTTACCCAACGGCGCGGCAGCTTCACCAGAGCAGCGATCGCCTGCTGCACCTGCTGGATGTGTTCGGCACTGAGTTGGCGTTGCTGCAAAGGCTGAACGATCGCGCCCCAACCTGTCGAAACCAGCAGCCCCAAGTCTCCTAGTCCAACCCCGTGCCGGCGGAGGTGAGCGACCAAATCCTGAGCCAGCGCTTCGGGATGGAGTCTCGAACTGTCGAGGTTGTGCAGATAGTCAGTGAGGATCTGACGGGCCCGATCGTGCCCTAAAGGTGGTGGGGTCAACAGCACTGGATCAGCTTGATCGTTCCAGGCTGCTTCTAGCTGGTTAGCGACTTGCTGAATCCGTTTAGCGCTTAGATTTTGGCGATCGGTGAGCCACTGTTCAACGGCGGCCCGAGCGAACTTGAGGGGTATCAGGAAGTTCTGCGACTCCTTCAGCAGCGTTTTGAACTGACGCTGGATGCTGGGAGCAGTGAGTTTCTGTTCAGGATTGCGAACAAAGACGGCGAGTTTCTGCCAGAGCGCGGCAGCGGCGGTCTGATGCTCGCTGAAAGGAACCTTGGCGGCTTGAATTAGTCGCTCGCGTCCGGCTTCCACTTGCTCAGTCAGGGACTCTAGTTCCTCCGAGTTAAGGGACTGAGACTGGAGCGCCTGCCGAATGATGTCGCGATCAAGGGGCTGAAGTTGCGTTGCCCAATCCTCGATCGCAATCCCCGATCGGTGCAGCAACGTGAGCAACTGTCGCTTCAGCGGGGCGGGCTTCAGATCGGCTTTCTCGGCAGATTGCAAGTAGGCTTCGACCTGGGGCAGAAAGGCTATTTGAGGTGCAGGGGTTTCCAGGGTCAGCAGAGTTTCTTGCCGCACTGCTTCCAGGTGATCGACCAGTTTGCAGACTTTCTCCTCACTCATGTCTTCTCGCTGGTGCAGCAGGGCGGCGAAGTCGTCTGGATTCAATGCCTCTAGCTGCTGTCGCAGGACGATCGGGTTTGCTTCTGGATCAAAAATGACAGCTTTGAATTCGTCAGCGATCGTCTTCGCGCTCAGTTGCCAAGGGTAAGCGCTCAGCAGAAAATCCTCAACATCCGCCTGAATTGAGTGGGCTGAGTTGTCAGACTGAGAGCCGAGCAGGGTTTGAAGTTGCTGCACCACCTGACCCACATCCAGATCTGAAAGATCAACTCGTTGCCGCACAGTGCGAACCAATAGCTGAAATAACTGCTTGGGATCGATCGGATTGGAACCGCTCGCGCCGCCTGTCAGACTAGGAGAACCTTCAGTGCTCGACGGGGGGGCAGCAACCACTGGATCGAGGCGAGGCTTCAGGGTTTCTGCGGTCAAATCCTTGGGTGAGGCGGAAGACAGGAACGCAGTCAGAGCAGCGATCGCGCCTGCCCCTCCGAGGGCTTCCCGTCCGACGCTTTCCAGTTCCGTGACGATGTGATGGACATCCTGGCGGGAGAAATCCGTGCGACGGCTGACAAGTTCCACTAGAGAAGCGCGATCGATCTCCCCTGGCTGCTCCGTCTGGCGCAGAGCGTCGGCAAATTCCTGGCGCAGGTTGCTCAGATCGGGCTTGGGCGCTTGCAGCGTCGCCAGATAGTTCTGCAAGGTTGCCTGCACGGTATCTTGTACGGTGTTTTGCACGCTGTCTTGCAGGGAGGTGCGATCGTTCTGAACTTCCTTCACCTCAGTCTGAACTTCCTTCACCTCAGATTGAAGATCCTTTAGCAGCGACTCAGCGGCCGCAATTTGCTGCCGCAGCGGTTCAGGGAGCGATCGAGTTGAGTCCTTGCGCCCAAACACAGTTGAAAGGCTGGAGATCAATCCCTGAACTCCAACCGTCACGGTGCTGGCGATCGATCCCAGCAGCGACCCCACCGCACTGGAGCCAACCCACGCCACCACCAGGAAGTAGCCCGCCCAGATCACCACTCCCAAGATCGCGCCCAGGATTGCACTGCTGACCAGACTCAGCTTCACCGATAGAAAAGCAGCGACAAACAGCACCGTGTTCACTGTAGTCAGGGTGCCCAGTCCCACCGCCACGCCAATTACGCCCGTTCCTCCCTTTGCTTCCTCCGAAGCTTTCGGCTCTGGGGAATCTTGAGGGCTGTTGGAGCGATCGCCCGTCAAAAACCCCAGGGCTGTGATCCCTGCCGCCGCCCCAAAGCTGGTCAGCAGCAGTTGAACTGCAAACGCAATCAGCAATCCCGTCAGCAGCGTAGCGACGATCGGGATAGGAGTAACGAGGACAGGAGCAGTATTCATCAGCAGCAACAGGTCTATCTGCTCAACCTAGCAACTGGCCCGGTGTAAAGCGACTTTCTTTGGGGAGAATCTGAATTACGGGCTACCGACAGCAAGACTTTTCAAGCATCCTCTAAGATGAACGGGTTGAGTCGAAGTGAATTATGTCTTTGAACCTGCGCCCTGCTATTTCCAGCGATACCCCAACCCTGTTTCGGCTGATCCAAGCATTGGCAGAGTACGAAAAGCTGTCCCATGCGGTGACGGGGAGCGAGGCTGCACTGCAAACTCACTTGTTTGGTGATCGTCCCCGTGCAGAAGCGGTGCTGGCGGAATGGGACGGCGAGGCGGCAGGATTTGCGCTGTTTTTCTACAACTTTTCCACTTTTCTGACGCAGCCAGGGATTTACCTTGAAGATCTGTTTGTGCTGCCGGATTATCGGCGGCGCGGCATTGCCACAGCGCTGATAACTTACCTGAAGCACCGAGCGATCGCGGAGAACTGCGGTCGCCTAGAGTGGAGCGTCCTAGACTGGAACGCTTCAGCGATCGCCTTTTACCAGGGACTGGGCGCAGAGATTCTCCCTGATTGGCGCATCTGCCGCCTCACGGGCCCAACCCTGCAATCTGATTCACCTGATCCACTACGATCGACTCATCTCCCGCAATAAACCTCAAGTCTCCCCGTGTCTCCTTTCTCACCCCTCATTGGTCAACCTACCGCGATCGAACTGCTAACTCAGGCAGTGGCACGCGATCGCATTGCTCCTGCTTACCTGTTCGCGGGGCCTTCGGGCATCGGTCGCAGTTTGGCAGCGGAGTGCTTTCTGGAGTTGCTACTGGCCAAGCAATCTGAGCCAGGGCGATCGCAGCAAAGCCGCATCCAGCAGCGCAACCATCCCGATTTGCTCTGGGTAGAGCCGACGTACCTGCATCAGGGCAAGCGGTTGTCCGCAGCAGAGGCAACCGCCGCCGGAGTCAAGCGCAAAGCAGCGCCCTTGATCCGGCTAGAGCAGGTGCGAGAAATTGCCCGCTTCCTAAGTCGA
>DATNQR010000007.1:0-7389 GCA_036703905.1 Thermosynechococcaceae cyanobacterium | reverse complement strand
GGGTAGTAAGAGTGAGTGTCTTGACAGAAATCTAAGAACTTTTGCTTGGCTTGACCTAGATACATGGGTCTGCTAGTTATACGATGAAACCGGAGAATAAGAAACAAACGCAATTCTAAATTCATTATCAAATTTATTTATGCTAAAACTTTTGATACGCTTGAATACTTCTACTCATAAGAGACGCGAAAAATTCATCTATGTTGCTTGTGTAATTCCAAGTTATACCATTAAGCATTGAGTAATAATGTACAGGAGGGTTAGAACCTTCCGATGCACAAATAAATGCAAATTGACAGCCTCCATGATGAATATAGAAAACAATAGACCTGCTAGGCAAGGAGTCCATACAACCGTCGTCGCGCATAATCTCGATAGCATCTTCTCTATTAGTTCTTAGTGAGTCCAATGTGATGTGATCAAAATCAAGATAATGAGTACCTTTGCCAGTCCATAGAAGAAATTCTCGATAAGCTTCAGGTAAAACCGTTTCAAGATCTTGTTCAAGAATTTTTATCTCTTCCAGACTACAGGGGGACACGTCATTTGGATATCCGAATACTTGATTTATTTCTGCAAGAAGACTTTTAGATTTCTCAATGTAGCTCATAGGAAATCTCAACCCACTATTTTAATTAGGGTGAATGAAGTTTCAGAGAATGACACAGGATACTCAGATTTACTTTGGCGGAAGATAGCGAGGATCATGAGGAACTCGCATATTAACATTTGGACAAACCGCTTTCGGTAGTGATGTTTCTTAAAGGGTAGAGAAAAGGATCCAATTCTGAAAGCTTTAGCTGGCATAGCCTCTGAAAAGTGTGATTATTCTCCATCTTTCAAGAAATGGGACTATCTGCCTTTCTTGACGATCGAGCTTTCTCCGCAGCCCAGCTTTGAGGGCGATCGACTTTGGGGCAATGTAGGTTTAATCAAGTTGATGATCGATCGCGTCGCAGGCAACCCGTATTCCGTCCTCAGCTTGCACAATGCAACCCACTTCCGCGGCTCTAGCGGCGTATTGAGGACTCAGTAACTTTCTGAGTTCCTTCACCACTCGCGGGGCAGTGTAATGGTCGCGAGAAATTGTGCGGGAAGTGCCCAGGCGCTCCACCCGTGCGGCATTGTCCGGCTGATCGTGGCTGTAGGGCATGATCAGCGTGGGATGACCCGATCGCAGCGCCTGAGCCGTTGTGCCTACACCGCCTTGATGGACGATCGCCCTGGCTACCGGAAAGAGTTGAGAGAAAGGCGCGTAATCGAAAGCGGCGATGGTTTCGGGCAGGTGTTGCGGCGGTGAGTTTTTGCCGATCAGCAGCACAGCACGACGGCTCAACTGCTGCACGGCAGCGATGCTTTCGGTAAAGAAGTTACCTGGATCGGCAACGGCGGCTGATCCTAACGTGAACACGATCGGCGGCTCCCCTGCCTCTAGAAACTGCTGGAGTTCAGGAGCAATTGACTTTGAGCCATCGTAGAACGCCGAGCCAGTTACAACGCTGTGGGTTGGCCAGTCGGGCTGGGGTTGGGCCAGCAATGGTGAAAACAGCGCCAGAACCAGGTGCGGGGAGAACTTGCCTCGGATAATCAAATCATCGATCGGCTGCAAACCGAGTTCCTGCCGCAACTGGTTCAGAGGAGCACTCCAATCGCGGGTCATGAGCTTGATGAGTTCAACTAGAGCTTGATTAACTGTTGCCCCAAAAGGTCGTAGTGTTGCCAATACTTCAACACCAGAAAACACTGGCATATCGTAGGCAGAGACGATCGAAGCAGGCGCAAGGGCACAGAAGCCCCACCTAATCCCTAGCTTTTCGGCAACCGTGCCAGCCACGTAGACAACTTCACCAGCCAGAATGAAATCTGCTCCCTGGGCAGCCTGAGTCAGATCCGCGTAGGTTTCCCGTGCAATGCTGAAAACGTGCTTGAGGACGGTTTCAGTTCCCTTGCGGGCTTCCATGACCTTCGCCATCTGCTCTGGGTCATCCAGTCCAGGGCTGGCGGGACGAATAGCATGGAACTCAAGCCCCAGCGCTTCGATCTTGCTGCGGTACTCCTCGTGGGTTGCAATCACCACAGTGTGGCCGCGTTCTCGCAACCCCCGCCCCAGCGCCATCATCGGATGCAGATCGCCCAAAGAACCCAGCGTTGCCAAGACAACTCGACCCATTGACTTTAACTCTCCCTTGCTCTTACCCTGGCTGGTCTTGTAGGAATAGAAACGCCTCTACTTCTGCCGCTGTGGGTTGAGCAGCGATCGCCCCTGGCCGCATGGTGGTCAGCGCTCCCATTGCGCTGGCATAGCGAACCATCTCCCGCGCCACTGCTGGATCGCTCAAGCTCTGGAGATTATGCTGGCATAGCTGATGTAGAAATCCGGCCACAAAACTGTCCCCTGCACCCGTTGTATCTTCCACATCCACAGCAAAGCCAGGAACTTTGCCCTCGCTGCCGCCCAAGAAGTAGGCGCAGCCTTTCTCGCCTGCTGTCACCAGTACGCCCTCCACGCTGCCGAGACGATGGGCAATCACGCCAGGGTCGGTTGTCTGAAATAGCCACTCCGCTTCTTCTTCAGAGAGCTTGAGGAAATCGGCGTGGGTGATTAATTCGTGGATCAGGGCGGGGGCGCTATCGGGGTTTGTCCAGAACACTGGCCTCCAGTTCACATCCAAGAGAATTTTGACGAAGGACTCGTCGGCCAGTTGGAGCGCTCTAGCGATCGCGCCTCGGCTCGCTAGATAAGCCATTTCCAGCGTCCCCAATACCAGATACTCGGCTTGCTCAAACAAAGTCACGGGTAGATGGGCCGCTTGCAGATGAGCATCTGCGAACTCACTTGTAGGTCGATCTCCAAATCCAGCAAAGCTGCGATCGTTGGTTTGCGATCGCACCACGTAGACAATCCGGGTCGGCGCGGTGGGATGACGCTGGATTCCAGTTCCGTCTACACCTTCCTGCTGAAGCAACTGCACCAGTGCCTCGCCTTGCTCGTCTCGCCCCACACAGCCTACAAACCCCGTGGGAGTGCCCAGCTTGACCAGTCCGCAGGCCACGTTGGCTGGCGCACCGCCTGGATAGGGAGTCCAAGATTTCACCTCCTCCAGAGGCAATCCAGGCTGATCTGCCAGAAAGTCATACAGCACTTCGCCCAGACACAGCACACGCGGATTTGTCACGATCGCCTTCCTTTCAGTTCCTCAATTAGCAGCGTAGCAGGAGCAGCAACTATTTCAGGCGTTAGCTGAAATAGCAATTGATCCACTTTGGCTTGTAGTTGAGTCAGAGTCTGGAACGAGGCCCTCGTTTGCCGCAACGTGAACACGGTTAACTGTTCATTGCCTCCTACACCAATCGCCGCGATCGAGCCTGTCATTATCAGCTTCAAGTCCTCTCAGCCAACGAACTTGGTAGGATAGATGAGGGAGTTATTCAGTACAAAGCCGTGGTGGTAAAGCCAGAGTGGTTACGGGTGAAAGCACCGCAGTGGGAGCGGGTCGGCAGCGTCAAGGAAATCCTGCGGGATCTAGCCCTAAACACGGTTTGTGAGGAAGCTTCCTGCCCCAACATTGGCGAGTGCTTCAACAACGGCACAGCCACCTTCTTGATCATGGGGCCTGCCTGCACCCGCGCTTGCCCTTACTGCGATATTGATTTTGAAAAAAAGCCCCAGCCCCTTGACTCTACCGAACCCGATCGCCTCGCGGAGGCCGTGCGACGGATGCGGCTGAACCATATCGTTGTAACCTCGGTGAACCGGGACGACCTGGCAGACGGCGGCGCAAGCCAGTTCGATCGCTGCATTCGGGCCATCCGGGTCGCTTCACCAGGAACCACAATCGAAGTTCTGATCCCAGATTTGTGCGGCAACTGGGAAGCGCTGGCACAAATCCTGGCTGCTAACCCAGAAGTGCTGAATCACAACACCGAAACGATCGAGCGCTTCTATCGCCGTGTTCGCCCCCAAGGCAGCTACGAACGATCGCTGGAACTGCTGCGCCGCACCCGCGAACTGACTCCCTGGATCTACACCAAAACCGGGATTATGGTGGGTCTGGGCGAGACGGACGCTGAAGTGCGGCAGACCATGCGTGACCTGCGATCGGTCAACTGCGATATTCTCACCATCGGGCAGTATCTCCAGCCCAGCCAAAAACATTTGGGCGTACAAGAGTTTGTCAGACCGGAGCAGTTTGATGCCTGGAGAGAGTACGGTGAGGCGATTGGGTTTTTGCAAGTAGTGGCTTCTCCCCTCACTCGCAGTTCCTACCATGCCGAGCAAGTGCGATCGCTCATGGAACGCTATCCCCGCCAGCTCGGACAGAAGAATGCTCGATCGCACGCCTGAATCCACGCTGCTCCAGTGTCCGCTCCGGGTGGCGGTTTTGGGTGCTGGAGCCTGGGGCACAACCCTGGCAACTCTGGCCCGCGATCGCGGGCATCAAGTGCAGGTCTGGTCGCGGCAGGGCAAGGACCATCTGGAAACCGTGCTGGCAGAAGCTGACCTGGTGATTTCTGCCATCTCTATGAAGGGAGTGCGATCGGTTGTGGAACAAGTGCAATCAGCCGGCCTTGCGCCCCACTGTCCGATCGTCACTGCTACAAAAGGACTCGACCCCAACCCCGGAGATTCCCCACCGCACCTACCCTCGCAGATCTGGCAGCTTGCCTTTCCTGCCCACTCGATCGTAGTGCTGTCGGGGCCCAATCTGTCTCAGGAAATCCAGCAGGGATTGCCGGCCGCCACTGTGGTAGCCAGCGCTCAGGCGGCAGCAGCCACTACGGTGCAGTTTGCTCTCTCCTCACCTAGTTTTCGGGTCTACACGAATCCCGATGCGCTGGGGGTGGAGTTGGGCGGAACTCTGAAAAACGTGATGGCGATCGCCGTGGGCGCGTGCGATGGGCTGGGGCTAGGAACCAATGCCAAGTCTGCTCTCACTACCCGTGGTCTGGCGGAGATCATTCGCATTGGCAGCTATTGGGGGGCAAAACCAGAAACTTTCTTTGGCTTGTCTGGATTGGGGGATTTGATGGCGACGTGCAACAGCGCCCTCAGCCGCAACTACCAGGTGGGCTACAGATTGGGGCAAGGTTGGTCTTTGGCGGCAGTGCTGGCAGCTTTGCAAGGCACTGCCGAAGGTTTAAACACAACTGAGGTACTGGTGAAGCTGGCAACCCAGCAGCAGATTTCCATTCCCATCACCCAGCAGGTCGATCGACTCCTTAAGGCAAAAGTCACTCCTCAAGCTGCCTTGGAAGCTTTGATGCTGCGGGAATACAAGCCGGAGCTAGATTAGTCTGCACAGCCAGATCCCCCACACTGCTTGAGATATGGGGATCTGACCCTAATTTACGCAAAAACTCATTTACGCAAAAACTCACACAAACACTCGATGCTGCAAGCTTGGCATCTGGCGACGCACCTGCTCTAGGCGAGTTGGCTCGATCGCCGCGATCGCCACTCCTGGCTGATCTCCCGCATCAGTCAGCACAGTTCCCCAGGGATCGATAATCATGGCGTGACCGTGGGTGTGGCGCATTTCGTAGTGGCGACCCGTTTGGGCTGGGGCAATAACATAGCAGGTGTTTTCGATCGCCCGCGCCTGCAACAGCACTTGCCAGTGATCTTTGCCCGTGTAGGCCGTAAAGGCCGCTGGCACAAACAGCACCTCCGCGCCCATCTGGGAAAGATGACGGTAAAGCTCCGGGAAGCGGACATCGTAGCAAACTGACAGCCCCAGGTTGCCCAGCTCCTTTGAAGGGTGAACCGGAGGCATCTGCAACCCCGCCACCACCGTGCCCGACTCGCGGTAAGTGTTGCCATCGGGCACGTTGACATCGAACAGGTGAACTTTCTCGTAGCGCGCCAAAGTCTCGCCGCTTGCATCCACCAGCAGGGCAGTGTTGTAGACTTTGCCGTTGCCCACCGGAACCGGAAAGCCACCGCCCAGAATCGTGATCTGGAACCGCTGCGCCATTGTTCTCAGAAACTTTTCGCTTTCTTGAGCGATCGTTTCTGCCAGGGATTGCTTCGTCTGCTCATCCCCCAGAAAAGAGAAATTTTCGGGTAGAGCAACCAGCTCTGCGCCTTGCCGCACGGCCAGGTCAATCAATTCTTCCGCTTGCAGCAAGTTCTTTTGCAAATCAGGCAGGCTGGTCATCTGTACGGCAGCAGCCAGGTAAGACTTCATAAGCTCAACAAATCACAGAATTGGACTCCGAAGGAAAACGCGATCGATCGCGTTGGGCTTTCCCTGTGCCAAAGGCAACTTAATAGAAAAGCCATTCTTCCATTTAAAGCTAGGACAGACCTACAAAGCACAGAAATATGTGCAGCATCTATTAATTTCGCTTGAGCTATAGCTGTAGACAGCTTGCTTAGGACAATGCAAAGGGTGGTACATCACAACAAGGGGCTTAAGCTGCCAGCCAGGGATTCCATTCCTGCACCCCGTCCTAACCTATGAGGCTATGGATATAACTCCAGGATTCTCTGGCTACCTGCAAGGTTAGGTTTCCAGCATTCCAAAAATGCTGAAGATCCAGTCACGCCTTAGCTTCTTATTTAGAGGGTTCGTATTTAGAGGGTCTGTTGTAGAAAGGAGGGTTGCCGATCGGCTTGACCACGGAAGACATCTGCCCTGGAAAATCCAGCCGCGTACCGCCTCCCACCCGTCGCCCAGGAAGCCCATCCTGCTTGGCTATGGCCAATTCAGCACATCCCACAGTCAGTACCAGAAACCCAGCAACTGCAACGACAGAAGGCATAGTCCATCCCTCTCAAGAGTGCTGGTTCTGATTCTATCGGCTCTTAATCTTCCGATACAATAAAGTTGTGACACTCCCTAAGTTGGCATGATCAGTGCTTATTTTCGGAAAACTGAGGGAAACAGCAACCCTCCGAAGGCAGTAGAAACCGACGGAGGATTTGGTTCAGTCCCTTGACTCATCTGCAAATTCTAAGCCAGCAACCTCAATTGAAGCTTCCCCAATTCACTTACTTTGATTCCAAGTTTGGATCGCTCAGAGATCCTCAAACCTGCTAAATTGAGCGGAGTATCAGCAAGCATGATAGGGCAAGATGAAAGTCTTAGTGATTGGCGGCGACGGCTACTGCGGTTGGGCAACGGCTCTGCACCTTTCCAACCGGGGACACGAAGTAGGCATTTTGGATAGCCTAGTGCGGCGACATTGGGACATGGAGCTATGCGTTGAAACGCTGACCCCGATCGCCCCGATTCAGCACCGTCTCCAGCGCTGGCAAGACTTGACGCAAAAGAAAATCGACCTGTTCATCGGCGATATCACCAATCACGAGTTTCTCAACAAGGCGCTGCACCAGTTTCAGCCGGAAGCGATCGTCCATTTTGGCGAACAGCGATCGGCTCCCTT
>DATNQR010000006.1:0-5043 GCA_036703905.1 Thermosynechococcaceae cyanobacterium | reverse complement strand
GCTGGGACTTTGCAGAAAATCATTCATCTAGAGATGCCCCTCATTTCGAAATGCCTGGGTCACTGCAAATGCGGCGGCAAGACTGGCGATCGCGCCCCATTTCAATACAGGATTCTTATCCACCCAGTCCAAAATGCTGGGAATAACCATCTCGTTAAAATCCCCATCTATTCTTGTGTCTGACAAGACAGATCCATACAGGTTGTTTGGGTCGTGCTCAGATTTTGGAGTACTGGTGCGCTGAAGCGGAAAGCCAACTTGAACTAATAAAGCATCAACTAGGGAAGGCGAAAGCTTCTGCAAGAAATCGATCGCTCTAGCAGAATCGCCAACAAAGAAATCACGGGTGGGATGAGCTGCCGTGTAGAGAATAGCATCGACAACGAGCCTGGGATCATAGTAGGGCGGTATCCCCGCAGGCTGTACGCCCAATCGCGTTAGGGCGTTGTCCCAAAAGGGAGTGTTAATTACAGCAGGTCGAATACTGGTGACGCTAATTGGAATACCTTCATGCTGCAACTCAACCCGCAGCGATTCTAGAAATCCCTCAATTCCATGTTTTGCAGAACAATAAGAACTTTGGAGTGGAAGCGATCGAATTCCTGCAATCGACGAAAGATGAATTAACGCTCCCCGTCCCTCTCGCTTCAGGTACGGAAGGGCCGCCATCGCACCGTAGACTTGTCCTAACAGGCTAACTTCAATTACCCGCTTAAACTCTTCGGGCTTGGTTTCTTCAAAAAGAGCAAACACTGCTGCTGAAGGAGCATGAACCCAAGTATCTAATCGACCATACACCTCTACCGTTTGGTCTGCGATCGCCTTGACCTGCTTAAATTCTGCAACATCAGCAATTACTGGAGTCACGTCGCCTTGAAAGCTGCAAATTTCGTCTACCAGAGATGCGAGTTTCGCCTCACTACGACCAGAGACGACGACCTTTGCTTGCTTTTTGGCAAACTGAAGGGCTGTCTCTCGTCCAATGCCACTAGATGCTCCCACTACTACAACGACCTGATCCTGAATGGGCTTCAGTTGCATGAAATAATACTCCTACTTTGCTGTCCAGACGGTAGCGATCATCTGTTGGTTTAACGTCTGCCTAATGAAAGATTTCTTCGCCCCTATGCGTTCGTTGCATCGATCACAAGACTGAATGTCGGGTAGTGCGTCAGAGGATTGTTGGATAAGTAACAATGTCCTGCCAATTTCAAGATTGCTCAGTTAGATTTGCTCGCTGGGCCGCCGTTGTTCTCAGAGGATGTCTGAGAAATCCAGATGTAGCGTGGCGGTCGAGTAAAGACAAAAAAGCTCTCATCGAATTAGGCTGTCAAAAGACGTTTTTGCGACAACCGTACGAGAGCTGCAACCTTATCCTATCCGACTGACCTCAACGACGATCAATGGGCCCTGCTTTCAGATCTCCTGCCGCCCGCTCAAGCGCTGAGACGACCACGCCAAGTGGACTTGCGAGCGGTGGTCAACGCTATCTTCTATCTGGTTTCTGTGGGCTGTGCCTGGCGACTTTTGCCCCACGACTTTCCTTGCTGGAAAACGGTGTACCACTATTTTCGGCAGTGGCGCATTGATGGGACGTGGGAACGGATACACCAGCGCTTGGTGGAGTGGGTGCGGGTCATGGACGGGCGACAAGCCACCCCCAGTGCTGCCAGTTTGGACTCCCAATCGGTCAAAATGTCCACTCTCGCTGCGATAGAAGTGGGCTACAACGGGGGCAAGAAAGTCAAAGGACGCAAGCGACACCTGATGGTCGATACGGTAGGTCTAGTCATGATGGTCGTGGTGACGGCGGCTCATGTCAGTGACCCTCAGGGGGCACGCTTGCTGTTTGAGCGTCTTGCCACAGTGCCTCAACGCACCCGTCGCCTGCTGCACATCTGGGTGGATGGCACATACGGTGGGGTGGACTTGATGAAGTGGACAATGGATACCTACCGCCGGGTACTTGAGACTATCAAGCGCTCTGACTCAATGAAAGGGTTTGTTTTGCTGCCCAAGCGTTGGGTGGTAGAACGCACTTGGGGTTGGCTTAACTGGTGTCGGCGCTTGTCGAAGGATTATGAGGTGTTGCCGAAAACCTCTGAAGCGATGATTTACGTTGCGATGATTCGCATCATGCTCAAGCGTCTAGCGTAGCCGTCCTATTCTCAGACATCCTCTGAAGCTTTAGCGATTTTGGAGGTGCTAATCACAACCCCGTTTGAGCACTGTCATCTGGTCGGTCGAGACTATGCAACCCTGACGACGCGCCACAGTCTCTATGCAGTCCGGCATCGAACTGTGGGGCTACTCTACGTCGGGAAGCCGCAAAACCCAAAGCAGCGATTCACGGGAGAGCACAAGGCGCTGGTGTGGTGCTGGTGGACGCAACTATCATTGGATTTAGAGGCTTTGATCATTCGGGCAACGCAACCGCCTTTCAATGTCAAAATTCCGATGAGGGATTGATGATGCAAAGGACTGAGCAAGTGAATCACCTCGATCGCGCTACGGCTCAAACTTTCCTGGAGCGACTACCGCGCCATATTCGAGAGGCGTTTTACGCACGGGCTGAGGAGATTGATTATCCGATCGAGGCAGTTCTAGAGTCGGCGATCGCCGCTTCTCTTGACCCGGATGCCTTCTCGTTTGTCGACTGCAAACCGGAATAAAGGCGAAGATTTTTGGCGATAGCTCAGGCGATCGCTCCCACTTCCACGATCTGCCAGCGCTGGATGCCTGCTTGTTGCGGCTGACTAGGGCTGCTGTTCGGTGGGGGCAATGACGACGACTTCAGTTTCTTCTCACTCCCTCATAACTCAAACCCATGATCGCCAACTGAGTCTCAACCTCTGTATTCGGCGTTGCTGAATGACACTATGAACCGACGATCAAGATTCCAGACGGGGAGAGACTTTGCAACAGGTTCGTCACCAGAATTCATAGCAAGATTCAGCAACGCCTGTATTCAACAATCCCATTTTTACCCTGCCTCCCTCATTTCCCGTACCGTCGTTTCCAACCCTGGAAGATAGTGCTCGATCGCATCCCAAACCCTTTCCAGGTCAATACCGCCCAAATAGTCATGCACCAACACACTCCGAAAACCCGCCAATGCTTGCCAATCTACCTCTGGAGTTTGCGCCTTCAGATCATCCGATAGACACTGGGTTGATTCCGCCATCGTTTGCAAACGCCGCAACACCGCATCCCGCACCAGCGAACTTGTCATAAATTCTGTTTTGCTATTGCGTGTATAGTCTCGAATCAGTGTTGTGCATTCCAGGATGTGTTCCAGGTAGACACGATCGCCGTCATCAGTCATAGCGGCTCTGCCTCCGCGAACACCCGCTCCCGAATCAATGGGCTGATGCCCCGTTCCGTCAATACATCCACCTTTCGCCCTAACAAATCCTGCCAATCCATCAACAAACCACCTGGAAACCAAGGCGTAACTTTTTCCAAGTCGTAATCAATCAAAAAATCGATGTCACTCCACAGCGAGCGACTCTGCCAGTTCGCTGACGTGCTGGCTGCTCAGTTCCCGTGTGTCACTGGCTCGATCCAAAATCTTTCCCAGTGGCAAAACCGACGATCGAGACTGCTCCAGTTCTGCCTTTGCTTCTGCTGCTCGATCCTGCACCTGAATTGCTTTACCTGCGGAATCAGCTGCATCGAGTAATTCTGATACACTGCGTCGTTTAACCATTTTGCCTTCCTAGTCGTGAGCCGTTTCCATAATCCACTGCGCGATCGCGGTCAACTCTTCAGCAGACCGCGATCGCGGGGCAAAATCCATTAATAGAATCTGCTGTGCCCCCGCTTGAGATAAGTTTGTGTCCTGACGAACCGTGAAGTGCTTGATGTCGGCGTAGCGTTGAACTAGCTGAGATGGAAGCTCTTTATCTAACGCACGTCGTTCGTCAATCTGAGAAAGCACTAACGCCCACTGCTTAGACCCTCTGCGTTCTCTATTTCGATAGCTCTCTAGAATTCCCATCACACGATTTGCGCCCATGATGGCAAAAGGATGAGCGTTTGTGACAACAAGTGTCGCTTGAGCGGCAACTAACCCTAAGCGCTCTAAACTTTCGTTCCCTGGAGGACAATCGAGAATCACCGCATCGTAGGACATGACTTTAACCAGATCCGCCAGGTCTTCAGGATGGAGGGATTGAATAGACTGTCCCGTTAGGTTGGGACTTCCCGGCAGAACATAGAGTCCTGAAGCTGCCTCCAAAGGATTTGGATGAGCGCCCATCAGCAGCTCAACTGTACCTGGTGCAGTTGGGTCAACTCCGAGAGCGTAAGCTACGTTCGACTGGGGATCAAGGTCAATAACCAATACTTGTCTGCCTTGCTTGGCTAAGACCGAAGCAATTCCACAGGCGATCGTTGCCTTGCCAACGCCCCTTTTCTAGCCGCCACTGCAACACGGGATTGAGTCATGCCTACCTCATCTTCTAGCCCTAATACACAATACAGGCATGGCAGAGAAAGCAGGTAGTAAAATTCCGGTGTTTCGAAGCGGAGGAACCTCGTATCACATCAGAGCTTGAGCAGCGAACTACCCCAACCAAGCTGGATTCATCGCTGTCCCATCGAACTGGGGAGTGGTTTTGTAGAGTTCATAGTTCCCTTTCGCAGCCGCTTCTCGCGTTCGTGCCAGCAACGCCGCCGTCTGCGCTTGATCCATCGGCTTGAAGGTGCGAACCGCTTCCATTGCCTGGTCGAGAATCTTCATGCTCTCAATTCCCGTGATCACCACCGAAGTCGGCAAGTTCATGCTGTAGTGCAGACACTCGATCGGACTCACCGTGTTGCTTCTGAGAATGTAAGGGTCGCCCATTGATTTCATCCCCAATACGCCCATGTTGTTCTTGACCAGCACGGGTAAGACTTGCGGCGTTGCTGAATCGAGGGATGAATAGCTAAACACGATCAGGAACAGGGACATCTCCAAACTTGAGGTAATGAATCAACAACCGAATTGAGTGAGCCAACATCTGCAGAGATTTGGAATAACATAAGGTTTTACGATGC
>DATNQR010000005.1:0-1685 GCA_036703905.1 Thermosynechococcaceae cyanobacterium | reverse complement strand
TGTTGAGCGAAATTTAAATTGGTACAAAACCGAAGAAGGAGATCGTTTTGCAAGGAAAGTTATCGCTACAGCGTTGAATGCTGAATATGTCGATAAACTTGACTTTATTGCTAATCTCTTTGTTAACGGCACAACTTTGGGGAATGGTGAAGCTGAACGCTTCAAGTATGTTGAAATGGTTCGCTTATTGTCTCGACCAGCTTTACAAGTTTTAGTGAAAATAGTACAGATTCTTCCAGAGCACAAAGGTATCTCAGTTTGTAATCTCGCAGCGGAAATAGGTTGGGAACCAGCACTCGTAGATGCCTGTATACTAGAGCTACATGCAGTTGGGGCGATTTCTCAGAAATGGTTTGGAGATGCTGAAAATCCAGAAAGTCGCACATTGAATAATGCACCAGTAGTAACAGAATTCACGCGGGGGTTTGCAAGAGCCATATCATTTCCGGCAATCTAATACGTCACACTAGCAGATGGTCATAAGCTGTTAACAAAGTTGTTGAGGTTACTGCTGTGATTTTGGCTAGTGGCGTATGTCTGAGTTGTTCACTAAATTTCAGGGCAACCCAAATTTCCAGTACAACAGAGAGGAGAACCGATCGAACCTAAACCATGCACCGCATTGCCGCTACGCCCGGAGGCTGGGATTCCCAAACCGAGGGAGTCGTCTTCATTGAGCAAACCCCCGCCCCGATCGTCCTGATCACCGCCGCCGACACAGACATCCAAACCCTGGCTCAGGCAGTGACTCAACTTCCGCCAGATTTCCCCGCAATTCGGGTAGCCAGCTTGCTGAATCTGCAACAGCAACTGACGATCGACACCTATGCGGAGGACGTACTGGAGCAGGCTCAGGTGATCATTCTGCGCTTGCTAGGGGGAAGATCCTACTGGTCGTATGGGCTGGAAGTGGTGCGGGAACTGGTGCAGCGCACGGGGGCAACGCTGTTTGTGCTGCCAGGGGACGATCGTCCTGACCCAGATTTGATTACTCACTCGACTGCGGAACTGGCGATCGTCACCCAACTCTGGCGCTACCTGAGCGAAGGCGGTGTGAGCAATGTGACCAATGCGCTCCAGTTTATTTCTGACACTTGCCTGGGATCGAGCTATCACCCGCTGCCACCTCAGCCTGTACCCTCAGTGGGAATGTTTGGCCTTCGATCCCCTCTAGCCCGCGTTAAGGAGGAAGTTTCTGAAGCCCCCTTGTTAAGAGGGTTGGGGGATCTCTTCAGCGACTTCAATCAGACTGCTTCTTCAAAAGTGGGGATTTTGTTCTATCGCGCCCACTACCTGTCCGGCAACACAAGTCCGATCGAGGCGCTGTGTCAGGCGTTGCGCGATCGTCACCTCACTCCAGTTCCTCTGTTTGTCTCCTCCCTACGCGACCCCGATGTGCAAGCCGAAGTTCTGGATTATTTCCAACCCAAAGATGAACCCGCCGTTCAGGTGGTCTTGAATACGACCAGCTTTTCGATCGCCAACCTCTCCTCTTCCTCACCCTCGCCTCAGACTCTCTGGGAAAAACTCGATACGCCCGTCCTGCAAGTCATCCTGAGCGGCGGCACTTTGGAGCAGTGGCAGAGCGATTTTCGCGGCTTGTCTCCCAGGGATATGGCAATCAATGTGGCGCTGCCGGAAGTCGATGGGCGAATCATCACCCGCGCTGTGTCGTTCAAAGCCGC
>DATNQR010000004.1:0-3196 GCA_036703905.1 Thermosynechococcaceae cyanobacterium | reverse complement strand
GAGATATTTCTTGGCGATCGACACCACCAGCCGCAGGTTCGATCGCACCAGTTTGCGCTTTGCCTGCTCACCGCGAGTTCCACCTTTGACAATCTCCCGCGCTAGTTCAATCTCTTGCGCTTGAGTCAGTAATGGGTAGCGGGCCATTTCCCGCAGAAACAGCCCTACAGAATCATCGGAAAGCCCAAATCGCTCCGCCGAGGTGGTTTTTGAAGGAAGAGGTTTTGGAGCGGAACCATCTAGCTCCAGATCTTCTACCTCCGTTGAATCAATCGCGAAGTCAAGTTCGATCGCTTCAGTCTCAAATCGATCGACTTCAAGAGAACTGGAGGACATTTTGGTGGTCATACTCGCTCACAAAAAAGAATGGAGATCGCTGTAAAATTGCCTCCAACTTTAACAAACAATCTGCAAAATGCTCATCCTTTATAACCGATTTATCTAAATTTTTGTATTTGATTCAAGGCAGCGAAGAGGATTTTATAACAACTTGTTAAGATTTGCGACCGCTCAGAGAACGTGATGTAGGATGATGGCTTTTCTTTATTGGGGATAAAGCTAAAATTGCCTGACGGTGGGCAGTTCAGCGTGATCGCTGTCTGTTTTCTGTTCGGAGTTTTCCTCCCTAAACCTCCTGTACTTTTCAGAAAATCGACAAAGTTTTCAACATCATGTGGAAAACTTTGTGGAAAATGACGATCGCTGACTCTCAGAATCTGGGTAGCTTGAGAAACAGAGCGACTCTGGTTCAAGGTGTATTCGCATTCCTCAGCTTCACTTTTCAACTTCAGAAGTTGTTCTACTAAGATCGATCGCCCAAGAGCAGCTCACCAGATATGTAGAGTCAGGCTAAATACTTACTGTTTCTCGGCTGAACGATCGCCGGCCCCTTTAGGCGGCTCAGAGGTTTACCACGATCGTCTAAATGCTTCTCCCAACCTCGAGTTCTCAGATTGTCTCAGTAGCTAACCTAAGTAAAATTCAAGCTTTGAATCGGTAGTAAAGAATGTTGATTCCAGCGGAATCAGGTTAATGCGTTCTCTACCGACCTGCCAGACCTAGGACGGTTCAAATTCCTAAATTATTGCCAGACATCCGATCGAATTCTCCTTAGCGCAGTTCCAATTCAGCTCGAAGGAAAGCTACTGAATCGCCCCGCGATCGCAGGCTCCTTCGGTCAAGGTCTATAGTTAAAAACGGCTAATGGAATCATTCGGTTACATTGGACTTCTCGCTGAAGCGCGATCGGCAATCTCTTCCCCAACCCAATCGCCTAGCGGATCTGGGAGGAGTAGCCCTGATTGCAGCTGGCTAGGATAGAGGGAAACGAGGAGAGGCTTGGCAGCTCTCCTTGGTCGCGCTGGTCACAGTTAGGCTAGACTACTAAGAGAAAAGCGCGGGTATAGTTCAGTGGTAGAACGTCACCTTCCCAAGGTGAATGTCGTCGGTTCGAGTCCGATTACCCGCTTCAGACCAGTAGTGTGATCGTTTAGCTACTAATGTAAATTGGTGTAAATCGAGTGTAGTGCTGCTTGATCGCGCTCTGCCTGACTTTTGCTATCGCATCTTACTCAACGTTCCTATGGATTCCCCGATCGCTCAACTCAAAATTCGCCTGGAACACGCCCTGGTAGCCGCCTTTGGCCCGGAATTTGCTGGAGTTGATCCAATGCTGGCGGCCACCAGCAACCCCAAATTTGGCGACTACCAATCCAACGGGGCGCTGGCCCTGGCCAAGCGACTGGGGCAGCAACCGAGGGCGATCGCCACCCAGCTCGTGCAGCACCTCGACGTAGCCGACCTGTGCCAAGCACCAGAAATTGCCGGAGCTGGGTTCATCAACCTCACCCTGAAGCCGGAATATCTGGCGGCCCGATTGCAGGCAATCCAGGCAGATTCCCGCTTAGGCGTGGCGATCGCCGATCAGATCGAGCGGGCGATCGTGGACTATCCCAGCCCCAACATTGCTAAGGAAATGCATGTCGGGCACTTACGCCCCGCAGTGATCGGCGAATGTTTTGCCCGGATTCTGGAATTTTTGGGGCACGACGTTCTCAAAATCAGTCACGTGGGCGATTGGGGCACACCCTTTGGGATGCTGATCGCCTACCTGCGGGAAGCTTATCCCCAAGCGCTCGAGCAGCCAGATCTGGAGTTGGGGGAACTGTCCACTTTCTATCGCCAAGCGAAACAGCGCTTCGACTCCGATCCTGCCTTTCAGGAAACGGCGCGGCAGTCCGTGGTGCAGCTTCAGTCCGGCGATACGGTGACGCTGCAAGCCTGGAAAATTGTCTGCGAGTTGTCCAAGCGATCGTACCGAGAAATCTACGATCTTCTGGGGGTTTCAAAGGACATCATCGATCGGGGCGAATCCTTCTACAATCCCTTTCTGCCGGAAGTTGTGACGGCGCTGGAGGCTACCGGACTGCTGGTGGAAGACAACGGCGCAAAATGCGTGTTTCTAGAGGGCTTCACCAATAAAGAAGGGAAGCCGTTGCCCATGATCGTGCAGAAAACCGACGGCGGCTACAACTACGCCACAACAGATCTGGCGGCGGTTCGCTATCGGATTCAGCAAGACCGGGCCGATCGCATCGTCTACACCACTGATGTGGGGCAGTCGAACCACTTTGCCCAACTGTTCCAGGTAGTGCGGCGGGCCGGCTGGGTTCCCGATGGCGTGGAACTGGTGTTTGCTCCCTTCGGGCTGGTGCTGTCAGAAGAAGGCAAGAAGTTCAAAACTCGATCGGGCGATACGGTGCCCCTGCGGGATTTGCTGGAGGAAGCGATCGTTCGGGCCCGGGCCGATCTGGTCGATCGTCTGCAAGCTGAAGACCGACAGGAATCAGAAGAGTTCATCGCCCACGCTGCTAGGGTGGTTGGCATTGGCGCAATCAAGTATGCCGACCTGAGCCAGAATCGCCAGAGCAACTACAGCTTCAGCTACGACAAGATGCTGGCCCTCCAGGGCAACACTGCGCCCTATATGCTCTATGCCTACGTGCGGGTGCAAGGGATTAGCCGCAAAGGTCAGATTGATTTCGAGAACCTGGGAGACAATCTCAAGATTCTGCTGGACGAAGAAACAGAGTCAGTGCTGGCAAAACATCTGCTGCAACTGGAAGAGGTTCTAAATCAAGTCAGTCAAGATCTGCTGCCCAATCGCTTGTGCCAATATCTGTTTGAACTCAGCCAA
>DATNQR010000003.1:0-2756 GCA_036703905.1 Thermosynechococcaceae cyanobacterium | reverse complement strand
TTGTTACCGCCACGTCGCTTTGCCCATACCGTCGAATCTGGTTAAAGGCGGAATCAGCTAGCCCTGTGAACGTTACCGGGTTTGCAATTACGCGCAGGTTGTCGTCCTTATCGTAGCGGTAGGGAGAGGGGAAATCTCTTTGAGCGAGGCGAGACAATCCCGCGCTGAGTCGGTCAATACACCGAATTGCTGTGAACGGGTCATTTATCCCAGGAGAGAGGGCGCGGAGAGCAATCTCCACCAACTCAGTGATGGGAAACTCAATATCCTGCTGCTCAGTCCGTTCGTTCCCCAAAATAAAGGTATTTTTGATCTGCTCAGCGAGTTTCCGATCTACCCGTTCCCCAGGCCAAGCCATAACGAGTTCACTACCTTGGATCGCAAACTTTCCGGGTCGAAGCTTCACGCGCAACAGGAGGTCGTGCTTGCGGGCGAGTTTCATCAATTCTGCTTCATCAATGATTTGAAGATAACCACTACTAGTTGCTCGAATTGGGTAAGCTTCGGAGTCAAAAGAGGCTGGGATTTCTCCAACCTGATGCTTGGGTTCCGACGTACCATGTCCGATTTTTGCGGGAAACAGCCGCTCGATCGCACGATCTAAAGCGGTACTCACTTCAGAAATGACGTGCGACACCTGAATAATAGTTGATGCGTGATGGATAAAGTAAATCAGCACGCCAATGCTGATGAGCGCCAGCACAATGCCAACTGTAATCGAGAGCTGCGGCACAAATATGTCATAGTCCTCTCCGTGGACAGTTCGCAAGACAAGCAAGCCGTAGATGAAGGTGGAAATAAAGGTGCCAAGAACGATTTGATTGCCCGTATCCTGCATAAAAGTACGCAGCAGTCGCGGACCAAAATTTGAAGAGGCAAGCTGGAGTGCAACGATCGAGATCGAGAAGGCTGTAGCCGTAACGCTGATCATTGAACTAACGACGGCTGAAAGTAGCGATCGCGCTCCATCTGGGCCACCCGTGTAAATCCAGCCCCACTTCTCTATCGATCCAACCTTGCCCATTCGGTCAAGCGTCAGCATCGAAAACGCCAAGGCAACCGCTAGGATTGCCATTATTGTTGGCACGAACCAGTAGCTAGAGTGGAGCGAGTCCCACAATTTTTGCAGCTTGACTTTCATGGGATAGTGGGTGCCTCAAGAACGCTAACATCGACTAATGGTGTGACGTTAAAACCTTGTTGGAGTAAGTGAGTTTGAATATCGTTGGTTAAGCGATCGCGGATTTGCTGAGCTGACTCAGTAACACCTGCTTTGCGCTGGACGTAGACAGTACCCAGCAGCGTGTTCTGACCTTTGATATTAGAGTTGGGAAAACGAACATCAGCCTCTACCAGTTCTACGAGATTACTATTGTTCACCACCTTCTGGAGTTCGGCAGTGGCTCGTTGCGAACGGCTGCTACGCTGAAGCTCTGGAGAGCTAGAAAACTGCCAAGTCAGCAAGCCTGCTAAGAGCAAAATGGTGACGGCAAGGAGGGCTGGAAAAACCGACTTTTTCCCGCGATCGTAACGCGCTCCCCGCGCAGACAGACCGTAGATCCGGAACACGATAGAAGCTGACAAATTGATGCCGACCAGTTGCAGCAACAGCACGAACAAGCCGTTCACAGCCATGTCCCATCGACCCATCGCGATCGCCATGCCAACCACTCCCGCAGGCGGTGCCAGCGAAGCGGCAACCAGCATCCCCACGGCTGCCCCCGACACGAGACTACTTCTTTCAGATTGCACGAGGTTTAAAGCGCCCGCCGCTCCGGCAATGAGGGGAAGCAGCACTGCCACCGCCGACACGTTACTCGTGGCGCTCATGGAGGAGGTTACAACTTCCTGCTGTAGGATCAGGGTCAGCGCCCACGTCACCAGGATTGTTGTTGCAAGGGCTGCGAAGTATCGCAAGAGAGTGCGTTGGAGCAAGTGTGCGTCCCCCCGCGCTGTCGCGATCGCTGCGTTCATGGCGGGTCCGGCAAACGGTGCGATCAGCATAGCCGCGACCAGAAGATAGCTGCTATTCGTGAACAAGCCGATCCAAACGACTACACCCCCAGCCGCTACATATCCTAGAAAGCCTTTCCACGAGCCGACACTTTGCAAACCAGCTAGGAATATTTCAATGGGGCTGCGAGGCTCCACGTTCTTGACCTGCTGGGGTGCCTCAGACGCTGGTGGCTCTAGAGCGATGACTCCATGCGGCATGAGTGTAACGTGGAGTTCCGGAAGCGATTCCAACTCTCCCAGTAGTTCCTCAACTTTTTGGTTGGGAACGTGAACGATTACCACATCCAGTGGTTTATCATTCCCAGTTGCTTCAAAGCGGACGAGATTCACACCGTCACAAGCTTTAGCGATGTCAAGGACATTTTTCCCACATCCGCGTGGAACTTGGACAAGTAGTTGGCGCATATCACCTGCTCTGCATTCCTGTCAGCCTCGCGATGCCAATTTTAGACTGATTCATCCGTTGCCGTTTCCATCTGTTTGCATCCGCATCTCAACCAGCTTTCTCAAGGAACCGCTAATGCTGCGTGAGTTCGGCACGTCTTGGTTTCCAGCGGGCCATCCTTCACGTTGGCGAGAGCGATCGCCATCTGTCTCTTCGGTTTGGTCGTGGAACAAGATTTGCTGTGTCGGGAAGGGCAGGTCAATGCCATTGGCAGTCAGCTTGTTCTTAATGGCAGTGAGAACTTTATCCCTTTTATCGAGAGCCTCGGCACGTCGCGGTGGATTAATCCACCAAC
>DATNQR010000002.1:0-7300 GCA_036703905.1 Thermosynechococcaceae cyanobacterium | reverse complement strand
GGAGGTGGTCAAGAAAAAGTTCAATGGCTGCCTCACTTTGAATTCTGACGCTCAACTCGGCCCCTTTCCCTCACCGTAACGGTTCTCAACAATCCTAGCTCTGGCGGGTGGAAAATTACCCACCTGTTCGGGGCGATCGAGCGGGGGGCGGAGGGTTGATGGGAGCAGCTTCCGCCGCCGGGGGGGCAGGTGCAACCGGGGGCGGGGCAGATTGGACGGGCGGTGGCGGAATAGGAGCAGGCTCCACCGGAACGACAGGCTCGACTCTTGGAGCCGCAGGCTTCATATCTCGAATGGCAGGCTCTACCGTAGGGCTATCCGCAGGCTCCGGAATGATCGGCTCCCTCGCACGCCTGGGTGTCGCTCTTCTTTCTGGAAGTAGGGCCGGCTCAGGAGGATCGGGGATCGATCGGGCCGGAGCTGGAGCAGAATCGAAATCAGGCAGCTCTGGAACCGCACCCCTGCGAAGGGAGGGCTGGGCAGGTGGAGAAAACTGTTCGTCCACCGAAGGTGTCACGCCTGCCGTATTCTTTTTGGGAAAGGCTTGCTCAGTATGAAAAAAACTGGAACCCGGGCCCGTGCCACCACTAACTCGCAGCACTAACCCTACACCCAGACCGATCGTGCCAGCCAGGGCCGCCCCTACTACAAAAGAGCGAGGAATCCGACGGCGCGGCGACGTAGATGGCTTACTGGAATTTTGGAGGGTTGGCTTTGATGCAGCTGGGGGTACTTTGCCGTTAGGACTAGGTGAATCAAGGCCGGTGACTAAGACCGGTAGCTCGATCGTCCCTGTTCTGGATGCGCCATTGGTTGAAGTTGGAGTTGAAAATGGCACTGAGGCGCTGGCAGACTCAAGGAGGGAGAACCAAGCGGCGATCGTCTGAGGACGGGCAGCAGGATCTAACTCCATGCCCGCCATAACTGCCGCCTCCACCGTCTGGCTGACTTGGGGTTGCAGTTGGCGCAGGGGCACGAGGGGTGTGGCGTGGCGCTGAGGAGCCGGAACGGGTGGTTTTCCGGTCAGCAAAAAATAAAGAGTGGCGGCCAGGGCGTAGATGTCGGTGGCGGCTGTGAATTGCTGGAAGCCAAGCTCGATTGCCCTGTAGGCCGACCCAGAGGCCGACCCAGAAGATCCTTCAGACCACGCCCCGCCAAAATCCACTAGAACGACGAGGTTAGTACCGATCGGCTGGATCAAATTCTCTGGCTTCACATCTTGATGCACCAGCCCTCGACGATGCAGCAAGCTGAGAGCCGAGCCAACCTGCCGGACGTATTGCAGCGCTTCGGGTTCGGCGATCGCGCCCTGCGAACGCACTCGATCGGCAAGAGACTGACCCATCACCCAGTCCATCACCACAAAGGGCAATCCACCTTCCTCAAACCAAGCTAGAACATTGGCCAGAGCAGGATGCCGACACTGGAACAGTGCTTGGACAGTTTCCATCCATTTCCCCTTCAAACGGTCTCTGTTGCTCAGAGTATCTGAGGGAAAGATCTTCACCAGCACTGGTTTATTCTGGTGGGCCTGCGTTGCTCTGAAGGTAAGGCAGCGATCGCCCTGCCCCAAAGCTTGCTCCAAAAGGTACTTTCCCCCTTGTAGGGCTGTGCCAACCGTTGGGTTCATGAATCACTTGCCGCCACTTTTCCCACCCATGCTAACCCGTCTCCTGTTTTGGAACTAGCTGTCTTGGGAGCGATCGCGGCGTGACCGCTTCAGAACGGCTCCACCCCCGATCGCTATCAGCAACCCCACGACTGTGGAAGGCTCAGGCACAGCCGCCGCCGCCGGAGGAGCCGGAGGAGCAGCTTGGGCAGGAGGCAACAAGACCTCGATCAGCGCTGGGGGAAGTGGAGCCGGAGGCACAGTGGGAGATTGCGCTGGAGGTTGCGCTGGAGGCGCAGCAGGAGGCTCCACTACTGGGGGCACTGAGGCCACAGGTGCGGTTAGAGCTGGGTTCTTCGACAGTTGGGGAACTCGTGGCGGACGGGGGGTAAGTCCAGGGGCGGGTATGGGCAACTCTACGATCGGAGGCACTGGGGGCGCTGGCGGCACTGGGGGTGCTGGCGGCGCTGGGGGCGGAACCGCCACAAACCCAGTTCCGCCTGGTGCAAAGTTAGGGCGTTCCAGCAGATAAAAGCGGTTAACGGGGCTGCGATCGGTAATGGCGAACTGAAAAGCTACTGTGTCGCCAGGGGCTACAACCCCTCTGGAGTAGTTAATGAAGTCCCGCACATCCGTCACTTCATCGGCTCGACTGAAGCGATTGGACAGAAAAGGCCGAACGGTATTAATTCCCTGAGCGAAAGAAAGTCCATCGTTTTCAGGACTGGGAATGTTGATATTTTCCCGAAGCTCATTGTCGAAAAAGATCCACGGTGAGCCAGTCAAGTTGGTGACAAGCGTCTGAATCCGAAAGCCAAGGGTGTTGAGTTGAGGAAAGCCATCAATACTCATGAAGAGATTGACGTTGGGCCCGTACACCTCTTGTCGAACCGTATAGAAAGAGTTATCTACATAGCCCCCGGTAATCCGAAAATCGCCCCCTGCTTCCCGAAAGGTTAGCCCTTCTAATCTAAGAGTGGCAGCCTGGGCAGCAGCGCTAGAGATACTGGAGATAGCAGTTAAGACCAGGGTAGACAGCGCGATCGCCCCACCGCCGGAAAGAAAGTTTAATTTCATCATGGTTTTCCTGTACCCTCGTGCGCGATCGTTCCACTACCCAAAGCGTTCCGTTTCAGAAGAGCCATAAATTCTCAGTCCCTTTTTTCGTGATCAGAAATTTCACTGAGAAGCTTAAAAGCAAGCTGATTAAATGAGACACAGCCAGATGAGTCAAAAAATCTGAATGTTTCTACCCGTCGTCCACCCCTCTCCTCGTTATAGCGAGTTCCTGAGGGACTAGGTTATGTTGGCAATTTTGGGTTGAAGTGGGGATGCAGGGGGCATTATCCCTATTGAGGGCTTCGCTCTCAAACTCCTTTATCACTTTCAACTCGATTCAAAAGTCAACGGAACCTAGAGCTAAGTAAAAAGACGTAGGTGCTGTGGGTTAGTTCCAAGGAAATTGGCCTTAAGAAAACTTTCGCTGCACAAACTCGATCGCGCTGCCGCGATCGCCCACTTCTCCATCCAGCGTTGCAACCTTCAGGGCCGCCAAAATTTGCTTGAACTGCACTCCTGGTCGATAACCCAACGCTTTCAAATCCTGCCCGTTGAGCCAAGCAGGGGTTGCGCGCCAGTGCAGCAGGTAGCGCCACAGGCCGCGAAGCGCTGACCCGCCCCGCACTCCCACCAGCACCAGTAACGGTTCAGGGTAGCGATCGAGCAACTGAACAACTTGACTCGGTCGCTGGCAGGTAGACAAGACTTGAGCAATCTCTACTTCAGCAGAAGCGAGGGCTTGCAGGCGATCGCAACTTTCCCTCGGCAACTGCAAATTCTCGGCGGTAAATCCTCGCTCTAGCGGCTCCAAACGCGCCAAAATTACTTCTAGCCGCAGTAGCCATGGGGTTTTGTCGGGCTGATGCAGCAGCCACCGCTCCAGCCAGCGCAGTTGCCGCCAAAGCGATCGATCAGCCGTCAACTGGGGATGAATGCACTGGAGCGCCTGCAACTCCGCAAGTTTCACAAGTCCTGCCTGCCAATAGGGTGATTGCAGCAGGTACTTCAGTTCGGCCTTGAGGCGGGTTTGCAGGGCGGGGGCAATGAGGCCCTGCTGAAAGCGATCGTGAATCTCGTTGTAGAGTCCGCTGGCGATCGCGTAGCGAATGAATTTTTCCGTTTGAGCCTCCAGCCGAAACCCTAACCGTGTGGCAAACCGCACCGCCCGAAAAATTCGAGTTGGATCTTCAATGAAGCTGTTGGCGTGCAGCACTCGGATTTCTTGGGACTGAAGATCTCGCCAGCCACCAAAGAAGTCCAGGAGTTCGCCCGATCGAGGCTCCGTCAGTCGGATCGCCAGCGCGTTAATCGTGAAGTCGCGGCGATAGAGATCTTGCCGAATGGAACCAGGCTGCACCTGGGGATTGGCCGCGGGATAGGCATAAAACTCTGTCCGAGCCGTGGCGATGTCTACGCCTAGAGATTGCAAGTTAGGATCATTGCTCCAGATCACAGCGGCCGTCTGGAATTTGCTGTGAATCTCCAATCGCGCTTGAGGATAGGCAGCTTGCAGCGATCGCGCCAACTTCACACCCGCTCCAGCGTTTGTCGATCGTGCCCCTCCATCCACCACCAGATCGATGTCTTGGAGTAGCAAACCCTGCTCTAGATCATCGCTGGACAGCAGCTCCTCCCTCGACAGCACAGATCGCAGCAAATCCCGCACTGCACCGCCAACCAAATAAAGCTGCCAGTCTTGCGTTTGGGCTTGCTGGGCGGCGATCGTCAGCAGTTGCCAAAGGGCAGGCTGCAACCTTTGCCGCAGTCGATTCAGCAGTCCTTCAACCTGCTCCTGGCTCCCCGGTTGGCTTTCTGAGTTAGCCGTCATGTGATCACGGACAAGTGCATGGCTGAGGCCATAGTGAGCGGCAAGGGCCAAGTCGCGACGGGAAATAATTCCCAGTTGTCTGCCTCCGCTTGCCACTGCCAGAGCCGTGTCCTTCGGTTGCAGAAGCTGCTGTGCGGCGGCGATCGTTGTCTCTGGTGGGATGCTCTGGGTCAGCAGAGCTGGGTTTTCCTGGAAAAAATCAGTACCTAAATCGATCGGCAAAACTCCGTCAGAATTCATGATTTCCCGTTGCTTCTCTGGATGCAGGTTGTTTCCTTTGACGAACCCGCAATCGAAATTCAAAATCCCTAATCTTCTCGTATCGCTTTTCTGATAGCGTACTATTCATGGGCTAGTTAGACCCGACCAATCACCCGACTTGCTTAGTTTTTGCCGTATTTGGGAGCGGAGATTATGACGATTTTATTCCAGATTGCCCTGGCTGCTTTAGTGCTGCTGTCGTTTGTAATGGTAGTGGGTGTTCCAGTGGCGCTGGCGACCCCTCAAGGTTGGGATCAGTCTAAGCGGATTGTCTTGCTGGGTTCGGGTCTGTGGGCGTTTTTGGTGATTGCTGTGGGAGCGCTGAACTTCTTCGTGGCGTAGATCTAGCGGCGTAGGTCATGAAGTTCTAGAAGCTTGGCTGTGGGACGATCGCCCTGGGCCAGACCTTTTTGTTCAAATCATCGCCATTAGAACACTGAGTTAAGATCAAACTTAAACCCCATTGGCTATCCGGCTGATGGGGAACTTATTGAATGGCAGGCAAGCATGGCGGTTTTTGAAGGTACATTTACTCAAGTTGATCGCCTGCGCTTTGCGATCGTTATTGGGCGGTTCAACGATCTCGTCACTACGAAGCTACTGGAAGGCTGCCAGGATTGCCTCAAGCGTCACGGCGTAGATGTGAATCCCCACGGCTCTCAGGTGGATTATGCCTGGGTTCCGGGCAGCTTTGAGGTTCCGATGGTGGCTCGCCAACTTGCCCTCAGTGGTCGATATGATGCGATCGTCTGTCTGGGCGCAGTGATTCGCGGACAGACTCCTCACTTCGACTATGTGGCCGCCGAAGTCTCGAAGGGCATTGCCGCTGCCGGGTTCCAGACCGGCGTTCCTGTGATCTTTGGCATCGTCACTACGGACACAATGCAGCAAGCTCTGGAGCGGGCAGGCATCAAGAGTAATTTAGGCTGGAACTACGCCATGAGCGCGTTGGAGATGGCCAGTCTGATGCAGCAGATGAAGGGACTGAGTGCAGCAGAAACACTCAATGGCGATACGCCAACTCTGCCAGGATCGCTGAGAAGCGCGATCGCGCCTGTCCATGAGTCGGCTATTTCCGAGTCGGCTGTTTCCGATTTGACAGTGGACTAACGCACCATAGCAAATGAGGTCAAATTAGAGTATTCATGTACTTGCCTCCCCAGAATTTGCCCTCACCCTAAACCCCTTTCCCAGAGCGGGAGAAGGGCCGGGGTGAGGGTCAGTTATCTTAGTTCAGCAACACCATGGATTCCTCTGATTCCTCAGTCCTATCTTTGGTACAGCACCAAAGTTTCTTGCTTAGTCTGGGTTCCTTTAGTGGCATTGAAGCTGATGTCGTAGCGAGTGCCGGGAACCGAGACTGGGGATCTGAAGGAAAGTGTGAAGTTGCCTTGAGCGTCAGCTTCGATCGTTCGGGTCAAGATGTTCTGGTCGAACCCGATCAGCCCCGCTAAAGAATTCGCCGCCCGAACGTTCACAGCGATCGTGGCATTGGGAGCGCTGCGCCCTTTCACTTCCACCGCACCCCGAACTCTGGTGTTTGCTTGAGGACTCAAAATCTCAAGGGCAAGTTGGTCTGAGGGGGTGCTGGTTCCAGTGCCCGCAACGAGAGCCTGATCTAGCCGCGATCGCACTGCCTGGTTGTTCAGCCTCAGGTTAGCGGTGATGGCGGTGTTGTTCACCTTTGAGAAGTCGTCTTGGCGGCGAATCACATAGCGGCCCTCGTAGGTTCCACTGGTTGTCTCCTGCAACGGCTGGTCGAAGGTCACACCATCGATCGAAAAAGTCGCGGCGGCCCTGGGAGTGCCGGTCAGGGTAAATTTCAGTTCTGTTCCTGGCTCTAGGCTTTGCACAGGTTGGGCAGTGAACCGCTCGATCGTGAGGACAGAGTTACCACTCTGGACGGGTTGGGTCGGATTCACTTGGGCCGCACTGGGAACCAAAGCTTGTTGCAGCCGCACACTGGCAGTCTGATTGCCTCGTTGCAAATTGCCTCGGACGATCGTGTCTTGAGTGATCTGATCCTGGCTGCGAACAGTGTAGCGTCCTTCATAAACTCCCGGCTCAGTCTCGCGCATGGGTAGATTCCTCGCGAGTGACCCTACGGTCAAGGTGGCTCTGGAGCCAGGTGTACCCTCTAGGGTAAAAACTAACTCGGTTCCAGGGGTGAGACGATCAAAGGAACTGACGCTAAAGCGATCGATCTGTGGGGCATCTGCGGTTTGTTGGGCGACCTGTTGAGCGACTTGTTGAGCGATTTGCTGGGTAGTTTGTTGAGCCGTAGTGGCCGCTTCGGGCTTAGCTTGAGCGACTTCACCTAGCAGCGAACTCGCAACTGCAAGGGCGATCGTGGTTGAGAGAAATTGCTTCATCGGAAAAACCTCAATTGTCTGAACAGGCACGCTGTTCAAGGCATTAATTCTTGTCTGCGTAGCCATTAAACACCGAACTCGAGCACGAATCATCTACCCCCTGTTAGAAAAGTTGCTCTGCCCTACGGAGGGCAAGCACAGCAACAGCGAGTAGTTTTTCATGATCAACTA
>DATNQR010000001.1:0-3615 GCA_036703905.1 Thermosynechococcaceae cyanobacterium | reverse complement strand
CAATACTATTCAAATTGCTCTTGTGATTAGAATGCCCCGATCAGGTGTTTATCACACGGTTGTCACTCACCCTATTCTGCCTGACCCAGAGGCGAAAACTGAACGCATCGGCTGCACATTCGCGAAAACCTATCAATTCTTCGACCGGCTTCACAAAAAAACAAAAAATAAAGGGTTTCTTATGTGATATGATTCCCTACTTGCCTTGTTGCAGGTGCTCCCGTTGCTCGGCTGCGATTAGGTCAATGCCGTAGAACCTTTGCCAAAACTTGTCTACCAGCCCCCTCGGCAGGAGAGCCAGCAGCGTCAGAAAAATTCCACCGCCCGTCATGGCCAGGTAACGGGGACGGGGCCGGTTTGATCGCAATGCCGTCAAAACCACCTCAGCTACCTGTTCCGAAGTCCAGGCGTTGGCACTGGTTTGCTGCTCCAGTTTTTCTAGCTTGGCAAAGGCAGCTCGGTAGGGCGTGGCTTCGGGGTTAGGCACAATCCGCTTGACTTCCTCTGCCACGACCTCAAAAAAGTTGGTGCTAACTGGCCCTGGCTCAATCACACTGACGTAGATGTTGAAGGGTTCTAGCTCCATCCTCAGCGCATCGCTGAGTGCCTCCAGGGCAAACTTGGAGGCACTGTAGAGACCGCCGAAAGGGAAGGCAGTGCGCCCAGCGATCGAACTCACGTTGATAATCCGCCCGCCGCCGCGATCGCGCATTCCGGGAATCACCGCTTGAGTCAACGCCAGCGGCCCCAGCACGTTTACCTCAAATTGCCGCCGACACGCCGTTACGGGCACAAGCTCTGTCGCTCCCATCTGCCCGTAACCCGCATTGTTTACCAGCACGTCTACCTGACCGAAATGGGCGATCGCCTTCTCTGCCAGAGCTTGGGCCTGAGCAGCCTGGGAAATGTCCGTTGCTACCGTCAGCACCTCCGCCCCTGCCTTGCGGCAACCTTCAGCTACGGCTTCTAACTTCTCGACGTTGCGGGCGGCCAGCACCAGCTGCACCCCTTGGTAGCGTTCCGCCAAAATCTGGGCCAAGGCAGCACCAATTCCGGCAGAAGCTCCGGTGATGAGGATAACTTGTTCTGGAGCGGTCATGGGGGAGGAGAAGGAGAATGAAGTTCACTTGCATTCATTACTTTAGCGACTGTCGCTAAATTTTAGTGAAAGGGAGAAGACAATCGATCGCCTGCTTCTCTTCCCGTGCCTTCTCCCCCTAACCAACTCATTCCCCTGAACCTTTTCGCCTTTCCCGCTGTCCAAATCAGTAGCAACAATGGAGTGAATTTTTCTGGTGTTAGCTGTGCCGCCTGCCTCTCGCGATCGTCCCGAAGAGGATTCTGACCGTGATTTGGTGCGGCAGTGTCTTGAGGGCAAAACCCAGAGTTTTCGGCTGCTCTACCGTCGCCATCAGCCACGGGTGCGATCGATTCTCTACCAGCTATGCGACGC
The DNA here is from genome assembly GCA_036703905.1 of Thermosynechococcaceae cyanobacterium. Taxonomy (GTDB): domain Bacteria; phylum Cyanobacteriota; class Cyanobacteriia; order Leptolyngbyales; family Leptolyngbyaceae; genus DATNQR01. The sequence goes on along the minus strand of DATNQR010000001.1, from coordinate 2,162 downwards.
TGAGGCATTGGATGATCTGGTGCAGGAGGTGTTTTTGAGGGCATGGAAGGGATTACCCAAGTTCCGGCAAACGGCGCAGTTTTCCACCTGGCTGTATCGAATTGCCTGGAACGTGGCTTCCGACCAGCGCCAATCAGCTGCACGAAGTCGGACGCGGCTGCAAGTTCTGGCTCACCATGCCCAGACTCAGCACCCTGCACCCGACGTGATGCGTTTGCACTACCAGGATCTAGTGCAGCGTGGGCTGGAACACCTCAGCTTCGACCACCGCACTATTCTGGCGTTGCATGACCTGGAGGAAATACCGCAGAAGGAGATTGCTGAAATGCTAGAAATCCCCCTTGGAACCGCAAAATCCCGCCTATTCAATGCCCGTGCCGCCCTGCGCCAGTTTCTGCAAAGTCAAGGAGTCCAGCTATGACCCTGCCCCCTGAAGACGATCGCCCCCTAGCAGATCGTCCGCTAACTGAGTTTCTCCAACAGCACCGTCTCCCTGCACCTCCCGCAGCGCCAGAGCTAGAAGATCGATTGATGGCGGCCATCGATCGCGCCCAAAAACCCCAGCGATCGCGGTCTCGGCCAGTAGTCTGGTTGATTCCGCCAGCGATCGCGGCGGGACTGGTGGCCACTCTCCTCGGCTACCACACCCTTGCCCCAGCCCAGTTGACCGCCTCCGAAACCGCCAACCTGGAAGCTTTTCTGGAAACCAACTGGCAGAGCGCTGTCACCGACGCTCCCGAAGATCCCTTTCTACCTGCTTCAGATTCCACTCGTAACTAATAATTTCCCACTAATATTTCCCCACTAATACTTCCCACTTCTCCACTAACACTTCCCCACGTCCCATGTCTCCCCGCCACCTGTCTCTCCTTGCAGCTTCCCTCATCCTCCTCGGCGGAACCATCGCGATCGCTGATCCCTCCGCTTGGTTTGGGCGATCGCGGTCGCAGCCTGAAGCTACCTTGTCCGCTGGTGATCCCAATTTGGGGGATGAAGGCTGGCTGAAAGACTTGAACCTCAGCCCAGCGCAACTCCAGCAGGTGCGATCGATTCGGAATCAGCGCAAAGACTCTCTGATCCAGCAGCGCCGAGAGATGGGGCAGGCCCAGCGCCGCCTGCAAGAAATGATGGCGGGAGAGACTACAGCGGCTCAGATTCGGCGGCAGTACAGTCAAGTGAGAACTTTGAGAGAACAGATTGCAGAGAACCAGTTCAACACGCTCCTAGAGACGCGGGAAGTGCTGACGCTGGAGCAACGCCGCAAGTTTGCTGAGCAGATGCAGCAACGGCGTAAGCAGAAAGAACCGCAACGGGAAAGGCTACGCGATCAACCGCCAAAGAGTTGAGCCTCGATCGAATCCTCAAACCGAGTAGAACGATCGGTACCATTCGACAAAGCGCTGAATTCCAGTTTCGATCGAGGTGCTGGGTCGGAAGCCCGTGTCCTGGGCTAGATCCTCCACATCTGCGTAGGTGCTGAATACATCTCCAGGCTGCATTGGTAGCAGATTCTTCTTGGCTGAAATGCCTAGGCAGCTTTCCAACACCTCAACAAACCTCAGCAACTCCACCGGCTGATTGTTGCCGATGTTGTAGAGCTTGTAGGGCGCATTGCTGGCGCTGGGGGCTGAATCCGATGACCAGTCGGGCACGGGGCGAGGAGTCCGATCTAGCACTCGAATCACGCCCTGCACAATGTCATCCACATAGGTGAAGTCGCGCTTCATCTTACCGTAGTTGAACAGGTCGATCGGGCGACCTTCCAGAATTGCCTTTGTGAACGAGAATAGGGCCATGTCCGGGCGACCCCAAGGCCCATAAACGGTGAAGAAGCGCAGTCCTGTAGTGGGCAAACGGTAGAGATGGCTGTAGGTGTGGGCAATCAACTCGTTGGCTCGCTTGGTGGCGGCGTATAGGCTGATGGGGTGATCCACGCGATCGCGGGTCGAGAACGGCAGCTTGGTATTGGCCCCGTAAACCGAACTGGACGAGGCAAATACCAGATGCTTTATCTCACCGTGGCGACAGCCTTCCAGCACGTTCAGGAAGCCCACTAAATTACTTTCCCCATAGACATGGGGATGGTCGATCGAGTAACGCACTCCAGCTTGGGCGGCCAAGTGAACAACACTATCAAATTGCCCTGTAGCTAGAAGTTCAGC